>NZ_QXIJ01000007.1:0-199481 GCF_003665925.1 Halobellus sp. Atlit-38R | reverse complement strand
GTCAACCGACGTCTTATGAGTGTTGGAGAGAGTTCGGGTAACACAACCTCTCTCTACGCGGTTTCTGAAGATAATCTCATCAAGACAGCACCGTCTGTCGGTTTCGCTCCTTAACCGAACACGGATGGTAGACAATCACTCTGGTTTACTCTGGATGTCGATACCAATAAGAATATAAGCAAACTCAAGACTGAGAATATTGCACCTTCGAAGGTTGTAGCTCTACTAGATCCAATTTTCACTTCCACCTTGCTCGCGGAGGCTTTAATAATCGTGATAATAAATTGTAAGCCAAGATAGGAAATGAAAACTATCGATCTGTCAGAATCGGTGCCCGACCGTTGGCGCGGTCGGGACAAAACTGCACCCAGTGTCAGCCTCCAGTCAGCACTCAACTACACCTCTGTAGTAGACTGGAAGAGTCTTAGTAACTGTGGGTGGAGTGAAACTAATTCACAGACCTGTACAGAGCCTGCAGGTGTTGGGTTCGGTACGGCACTAACGAATCTGTCGAAACAGGCTCGAAACTTACAGCCACTAGATGGCTAATCTGAGAGTTACTCCACACCGCACCAGTGATATCGGTGCAATGGCGCACAAGAGTATCGTGATCGGCTCGAAGCGAGTCGATACTCCCGCAAAAGCCGTCGAGATCGACAAGATCACTCGCTACGACAAAGTCGTCGAACGAGCGCGCGGCGTCAACGAAATCTACACGGAATTCGACGCCTCGAAGATTCAAGACGCCCGTCGGGGCTTGAACAAGAACCTCCTGAAGAACATCACCGATGCGCTTCGGGAGGCACAGGATGGCGAACTCAACGTCGTCATTCTCAAATACACTGGGGCTGACGAACTCCGCCGAGGGGATCTTCGATGGCTCGTCGAACGGCTAGACGAGTACTCGGACATCATCGCCGTTCCGTTGATGCCGAAACTCGCCAAGCAAGCGACCGACGACGAGCAAGATGAAGGCCCGGTCGATACACTTGCCTTCGAGGACCTCAAGCAGAACGTCAGGAAATTCCTCGAAGAAGCCGACGCTCTCGGTGTCGAACAGCCACTGATGGGGACACTCCCAGTTCGACTGCCGTGGGAGTGTAACCACGAACTGTTCAATCGATATCGAGAGGAAGATGTCAGAGCGTTCTGTGCAAACTTCAACAGGCGAACGCCCACAGCGAATCGGCAGGTCGAGGAGTTCCTGCAACCGTTCCTAGGGGAAATTCGAGCGGAGGGGATCAAGGACCGGGTTCTCACCTACGCTGTCAACGTCAAGCCAAAGAAGAACCACGATTCGAAGGCCTCGAAAACGGCGCAGGACTTTATCACGGTGGCCCACGGATTCGACATCCTCGGTGAAAATCACGAGGGAATCACCGCATCCCCAGAAGCCATCGAAAAGATGCAAGAACAAATGCGAGAGGAGCCTACGACGTTCGATATCTTCGATACCGGCGAGTACGTTTATGACAAATGTACGCTGTCGGATATCGATCGCCATTTCCCGTCGGAAACGGCCCTCAACCTCGACCGTATCAAACGGCGACTTCGGAAACGAGAGGAGCCACCGTACCAGATTCGGGCTCTGTTCAACGCCGAACAGATGTCGTTGACAACCCAAGAACTGCGAGCGGCCCTCCAGCGTGGTGATTCACGGGAAACGCTCCGTTCCAAAGACGGGATCGGGGCGAACGAGGTCGACTCGTTAGAAGCAGTCCAAGAGGCCTACGAGGCCTAGGCCCACTGCCCGTTGCACTGCCCGAAGAGCGACGCCCGTTCGTGTTGGATTGACTTGATCGGCTGGTCGCACTCCGGGCAGATATCGTAGGATGGCAGGTCGTCGCCGAACTCGGCTTTCACTTCGGCGATCTGCTTCCAGCCGTGACAGAATCCTTCGTCGTCGGTCTGTGCTTTCCAGAGGAGGAGGTAATAATCCGGCCCTGGAGCAGTGAGCTTGTAGTTGGGCCCGTCGTCTCGCATCAAGAGGAGTTCCGGCCCGAAGTACGTCTCTCGGCGCTCGATGACGGTGAGTGCGATTGGAATCGTCGTGTCGTCGGTCCCAGTGATAACCTCGGAGATCGCCACGGGGTCCTTCCGCTCGGCGTGGAGCATCACTTGCTTCGAGGGTGAATCCGTGATCGGACCTGTACTGTCGGTCTCACCGCGGCGTGGAGTCGGGTTACGGCTCGAGCTTCCCATCGGTGGATCGGCCATCTTTTTCTCCTAGGGGTTGTAGAGGTTTGCGGCAGCCTTGTTAGTCGCCGAGTAGTCGTTCAGACGGCTCATTAGCACTCGTGCACAGCAATCTGTCCGACCAGCCCCCGCCGCCCACAGTTGGGACACTCGATCTGCTCGGGCCACGGCAGCTCCTCAATCTCTCCTAAAGCGGCCTCGATATGCGCCTGCGCGTCCGCGTTTTCCGCTCGCGTCACGGCCTGCGCGAGATGCATCAAAGCCTGGGCTTTCGGAGACTCGCTCATCGCTGCACCTCCCACAGATCCTGCTGGCACCGCACGCACAGTTCGGGATCCGACGGGCCACGCACCAGCAATCGCCCGCAGCCAGCACAGCTGCCACCGTAGATCCGCGCGGGTGTCTGCGCGCTCATTGCCGCCCCTCCAGTAGTCGCTCGCGACGCGCATTCCGCACGGGATCCGTTAGTAGCAACGTGGCGACGTCGGCCTCGAACTTCCACACTGCGCGATCAGCTGCGGCGCGCTCGCTCATTCTGAGACCCTCCAGACCGGTTCGGGCGCGCCCAGGTCCACGGAGATGTCGCCGCGGCGCTCCCCCGTTCCCATATCGATACGGTTCACGAGCAGGACCGAAACGGCGTTCGCCCACTCACCGGACGCTTCAACCGCGTGTTGCGTGGGCTCGCCTTGGAAGATCTGGACGGGGCGAATCCCGTGGTCGTCGACGACGATCGGCTTGACGTGATCGCCAACGAGAATCCCGTCGCCGGCGTCGAGGTCGCGGACGTCGGTGATGCGTTCGTGGTCGGTACGTTCTTCAGTCGTGTCGCCGTTAGTCGGCGATGGGTTCGTTTGGGACATCGGTAGTCCTGAACGCAGGCCAGCTCCGGTGCGCCAACACCGGGGTGATTCTAAGTGACATAACCCAACAAGCTACGTCTGCGTTCGTTGTTCCAAAACAACTACTGAACCATAAATTCTTTGTTGCGGAACAATCATTTGGGCAGTATGGGAACAGAAGCGGGTCGCGATGTGGCGAGCACAGTGACCAACAGCGCACGGAAAGAATTACTCAGAGTATTCAAACGAACCACCGATCCAGTACTCACAGCACCAGAAGTAGCGGAGGAACTAGATATAACGCAACAAGCCGCCCATAAGAAGCTGCAGGCTGCTCACAAGGAGGGAGAGATTCGGCGGAAGAAGGTCGGAGCAAGCGCGGTCGTCTGGTGGACAGACGAGTCTTGTCCGGATTACGTGTCGGATTCCGCGTAAGCATCGCGGCCGGCTTCTGTCACCCACCACACTACAGCACTTGAGCCAGCTTCCTTCGACCGTACTAAGCCACGTTCTTTGAGCCCCTGTAGCTTCTTATGTGCCGCCTGCTGAGTGACGCCAACAGCGTCCGCGAGTTCAGGTGCAGTAACTACCGGATCTTTGTTGAGCAACATCGCTCGTAGATATTTCAAATCGTTCTCGCGGACCATTCCTTCGCTCATAGGCCTTTCTCACAGCCACCAATTAGTGTTAGTGCCGATGTCGGTTCTTTGGCCCCGGAAAAGTTGTTGCCGAACAACTAAGTGGGAGGGCGCATATCCTTGGAGATATGCGACGCTACGAGCGGATTCGGCGCGCCCACGAAAACGCGCCGACCGAGCTGGAGCCTCGGCCGACGCTTGTGGGGTCGCATTCCCTACGACAATGAAACGGTCACCCCCAGCCGTCAAAAAACAGACGGTCACGAACGAGGACGCACAGCTCACGATCACTGCCGACACGCCAGTCGTCACCAGTGCCTACTTCGATCGACCCGGCACCGAGCGAATCTACCACCTCCGCGCGTCTGACACGGAGACGCCGAAACCACGCTGCAGCTGTGCCGGACGGTCCGATACCGACTGGCAGCCCGCCACGCGTGGCGAGCTCCCAGCGAAAGCAACCCTCTGTGAGCGGTGTGATCCCTACACCGACATTCCGACTGACCCAACACACTCGCTGGCCGCGAAACTCGCCCGCGAAGACGTCCGCAGCGTCACCGACCTCGACGCTGATGAGCTCCGCACTGATGGCGGCACTGATCCACTTACCCGCGCCCGCCAGCAGCTTACCCAAGCGATCACCCACTCGTATGCCGGTCGCGACACGCAAGCGCGAGCGACGATCCGTGAGGCGATGCAACTGCTGGACGCTCACGGACACGCACCCGAAACGAACGCTGTCGCTCCCGACGACAACGCGCAGGGCGTGCGCAACGCCGACCCCGAGACGATCGGCGCTCCAAGCTGCCATCCCGGAGAGGAGTTGACCGATGAGTGAAACCGCCAGCACTGACGCGTGGGGCAGTTCGAGCACACACGGCGCCTGTACGTGTGGCAGAACGGCCCAGACCACCTGTCCGCTGGACACAGGCCCAAACAGCGACACGCCGACGGCGGTGAGCACCAATGTCTGAGTCTGCGACAGCGCCGCACTCGGTGGGTGACGTCGAGGCGACCGCCACAGCGAGCGACCGTACGACGACCTCACACACTGACGAGCGCACGATCGACGAACGGCTGGCCGCACTCGAAGCCCAGACCGACCGCCTCCAGGAGCGAGTGGCCACTCTGGAAGCCGAACGCGACGCCCTCCAGGAGCAAGTCACCGATCTCGAGGCGGACCGTGAAGCCCTCCAATCCCGCGTCCAACACCTCGAACGCGAACGGGACGATCTTCAGACCCACGTTGAGGACCTCGAAACCGAACTGCAGTCACGCCCCACCTTCGAGTTCAAAGGCGAAGGCGAGACGCTGGCCGATCTGTGGGTCGACGGGCGGCCGCTATTCAAATCCGTTGCCTACCAGTCTGCACGCGTCGAACCGCTCGTCACGCTGGTGACTGGCGACGCGAACGCCGAACCTGACGACATTGATGCGTGCTACGCCGCCCACGGCGCCCTTCTCGAATCCGAATCTGAATCCGAATCTCAACCCGGGACTGAGACGGACACCAGCCCAACGGACGCACTCCAGGCCTTACGTGACAGACACGCCACCGACCACGCGGATCTCAAACACCACCTTGCGAAACTGCGCCGTCAACTGACGCATCTCGCCACGGAAACTGGCGTTGAACTCGTAGATGCAATCCCTGGCGACGACAAGATTGCTACGGTCAAGGCCCAGGGCGTCGCCGCCGTCGAATCGCACGTCTCGGCGACGGCCGAACGCGCCGAACGCATCATCACGGATCTCACAGACTGGGCTCGGAAGGTAACGACCCAGCAGGGCACCTACGCACAACTCACAGCGCCACAGGCCCGCGAGAAATTCGCACTGACGCGGGACGAACACCTGCAGACGACCCAGATCAAACGCGTCTTCGAGAAGATCAGCTCGTGGGCAGCCGATTCACCACGTGACGTCGCTGTCCGAAAGAATCCCGACGGCGTCTGGCGGTTACAGATCGCCGTCGAGCCCAGAGGCGAAAGCACGGGATGCTCCAAGTAGCGCTTACAGGTGTTGTAAGCGCCCCCACCTCCGGGGGCGTAAGCACACGCCTCAGGAACGCGGGGCTGTGGGCGCGCTTCGATGTGCTGCCGCCGCCACCACGCCCCGTCCGCTCGCCCGACCGCCTCCGCCCGCCGCTGTTTGCCTCTTGGTTAGCTGTGGGGCCGGCCTCGTCTGGCCCACTGGCGCCACCACGGCAGACAGGGCGACCGTCGCTTCGGCTTACAACGCCTGTAAGCTCGCACCGACTCGCACCGATCCGCACCGCGAAACCAGCACACAACACGAAACACTCCGAGACAAGATGCACCCAACACCCGACGCAGCACCGACCGCGGCCACACCAACACGCACACACAATGGAGGAAACACGAATGACTGACGACGCGAACCACCGAGCACCCGCTACCACCCTGCCTCGTGAGCCGACCGAGGGGCGAAGCCTCGGCACGGGCACGGGGCTCGAAGCCCAACGCAGCGAGACACGCGACGCGTGGGCCGACCGGACGACCGGCTACAAGCTACACTTGGAGGCGATCGTATGACAGATAGCTACCAGCGCGCACTCGCGACGCTTCGGGATCTCGACGCCCGCATCCACCGACAGTTAGAGGCGGCTGCCACCCCTGACGAGACAGCGACCACACCGGCAGCCGATCCGCTCGCCACGTTACGGCGCGCGCGGTCACAGATCGACGCAGCACTGTTCGCCCACCACCATCGAACAGCCGACAGGACACGCCCGTCGACAGGGTCGTGTGTCCTCCAGTGGGATCCACCACAGACACCACCCCGGCGGCTCGTCCTGGATCCCGGCAGCGACGGCGACTCCTGGACCCGTCGTGAACTTGAGTGGACTGGTGATGGCTGGCGCGTCTGCAGTCGTGACACTGTCGCCGACGTCGCCATCAGCGCCCCGGCGGAACCACGCTATCCAGACCCCGTCGATCCGCCGTCGATCGATACGCTGCTCGACTGGATTCGTGGCAGCTGGACGAATCCGGATCCAGCAGTCCTCGTGTTTGCGGCGACAGCGACGACCGAACAGGGTGTCCTCGCGGCCGTCGACGACGAGCTACGGTACCGAGAAGCCGACAGCCACCGGTGGTTCACAGTCACCGACACAGAGGAACTCTACCATCACTGCCAGCAGCAGGGCCAACCAACCGTCCAGCCGCTCTCTGAGACCGCTCTCACTCGACAGCACTTCACCCCAAGCCCACTCACCAATGATTCCGAATGAGTCCATCCCGCAAGACGAGTACGATGGCTACCTCGACGCGCTCACGGAGACGCTGGAATCAGTCCGTGCAACCCTCCAGGCAGACCACTCGCTTAGTACCGACCAACGGATGTTCGGCCGCCGGCTCCTGTTTCTGGCGCGCCAGCCGATCGCGGAGGCCGAACGGATCCTCCCCGAGTCGGACCGAGACGATGACGCAGTGGACATCCAGACGCTGGAATCGGGGGCCGACTACGGCGAGGTACTTACCCACCTCGAACGGCGGCTGTGCTGGCTCATCGACTCACGCCGAACGGAGCGGTCGGCAGCGTACTACTCCGATGACACCCACGACGCGAGGTTCATCCGCGCCCTTGAGTACGTGACGGCGCTACGGGACATCCTGCCAGCGGTAGCGACAACGAGTCCGGTGCTCGCCGAGATGGACACGATCAGCCGTGGCGACATCGACCCACACGTCGGCGGTCGTGGGCCTGGTGATGGGCGGTGGCTCGAGTATCAACTCCAGCGAGCGCTCCGCCGATGGGGATACCGGGTGGATAGGCGCCAACAGCTCTTCAGTATGGAGGTTGATGTTGTTGCCACACGAGAAGAGAAACAGCAGGCGCCGAGCGACTGGGTCGTTGGCCAGTGTAAAGACTGGACAGACGATCCGATTACGCCAGCAACACTCTTCCGGCTGTGTACCGTCGCGTTTGCCTGCCGCGCGATGCCGATTCTCTGCCATACAACCGAGCTCACACCCCGAACTGAGCAACTCGCCCGTGAACTCGAAGTGCGCGTCCTTGACCTGAAAGATCTCGAACGGGCCGCGCTGCCGGCCCCACAGGTTGCCAAGCCGACGACGGAACTGTTAGAATGGCGGCCACAGTACCGGGCACGCAATGATCGTGGCTCGCTCCCGTTGATGTTCCGCACCGAGCCTGGCAAACGGTTCAGCTACGTGCCCGGGTTTTCCCCAGTCGGGAAGGATGCCGACTATGAGCCAATCGAGGATGATGATACCCACCCTGCTGGTGGACAGTGAACTACCCCACCCTCAAGGAGCGAACGGCGTCAGCCGTGAGCGAGTAGGGTTGGGTGGTTCACGGGCTGCCGTCAACCGGTCCCCGAAGTCAGGGGTGCCGATCCGTGAACGCTGAGAATCTCTCGGTATGACGCACCGAGTCTACTGACAAGCCACGGGCGCGGTGGCCCGTGGCAGTTGACCGAATGCAGCACTGACCTGTCACTCGGTGAGTGGTTCAACAGGCGGAAACGTGCAGTGGTGTAACTGATCAGCTAAGTTGCGAAGCTCTGTCTCGGTTATGCCGCGGAGATTGCTGCTCCACTCGTCGGGGAGGTCGGCGCTGCCGTACCGTGCGCCGGCGACTGCGCCAGTGATTGCGCCGATCGTGTCGGCATCGCCGCCCATATTCACGGCATCGATGATTGCTTCTCGGGCGGATTCTGCGGTTAAACCGTGGTATAACGCGGTTTGTAGTGTCGTCACGACGTAGCCGCTCGTGCTGAGATCAGCCGGGGTGATGTCGTTCGGGATGCGGTCAAGCGCGTTAACCAACTCTGCGGGTGCCTCCCCATTGACGTGTTCGAGCGCTGTTTGGAGCGGGTCGGCGGTGCTGTGTAGTAAGTGTTTGAGTGTCAAGTTCAGCACGGCACACCCATACTGGCACCGCGGGTCGTAGTGAGTGATCACTGAGGACTGCTTGCTTGCGTTGATCAACGACGTCGTGTCACTCGCGTACGCGACGGAGAGCGGGGCACAGCGCATCACGCTTCCGTTTCCGGCGTTTTGACCTTCGGCACGGTGCTCCCAAACGCGCCGTCCTGCCTCGCCCCACGGCGCGCCGGTTTTGAGCTGCCGAAGCGCGTCAACAGTCATCAGTCCAATGTCGAACGGACCGTCTTGGTACCACTCAACGAAGCGCGCAGCGATATCAGCAGGGTCGAATGCATCTCGGGCACGGAGGCTCCGCGCGATGCACAGCGCTTGATCGGTGTCATCAGTGACCGTTCCCGCGGGCTGGCCGTGCGTGCCGTGCCCGAGCATCGTCGTGATCTGCCCGTGTTCGCCGGCATCTATCGGATTTTTCGTGAACTCAACGGGCCGTCCAAGTGCGTCCCCGCACGCAAGACCGAGTAACATCCCCTGTGCAGCATCGGCGACTGTCATTTTGGCTAACGTGCAGTCCTGTTGTAGTATTAATTATTGGCCTTGACATCCGCTTCCGCGGAAACACGGAGAAATCTCGATCGGCGGGAGCTTTAGGTTCGCGGTCGGATCACCGGACACCCGAGCCCGGAAGATGTGGTAGTTCTCTTAAGCTGCAGTAATTGGTATCGTGGCTGTTTTTGAATTTCCGTTGACTGTGTATTCAACCGTGATCGTGACTGTTTCACCGGACATATTCAGATTCTCATTGGTCTCGTAGTCTGTTGGATCATCTGACGCATAGAATTCAAATAAGTAGAACGTGATATCATTACCGCTGTCAACCCTGGGGAGGGTGCCACTATTTCGGTTGTCTCCTCCTTCACCAACGTCAACAGTGACATCGTCATCAATTGCGAGTGCCTCGTAATCCGCAAACACCTCGCTAGTGGCCCAGTCTGAGTAGCTATCAGGATTATTTGGCGACGCCGCGTAGATCTCTACCTCTTGGGGGTCGTTATTACCTCTCCCAACCTTATCGTCGAGTTCGTTGATACTGGAATTCGCTGGGTCGATAGTCAGACTCGTGATGGTCACTTCATCATCGTGTGTGTTCGTGAGAGAGAATTGCACCCCACCAGGAGTATCTCCAGGGTCGTCCCCATCGATAGCAGTCGGCGTTCCCGTGAGGCGAAGCAACGGATTTGTGATGTTAATAACGGTCGTGCTGGCTGGCCCCCACGTCAGGTTTGCGTCTCTACCACGGACCGAGAGCGTGTGCCATCCCGTCGTCCAGCCAGACGTATTGATAGTCGTGTTCTCAACGTCTTCAAGCGACTGGTCGAATTGACCGTCTGTTGCAGTCATCGCGTATCCGGTTCCTGCGGCTCCATTCGGTACCGAACGGTTGGAGTACCACTCAGCAGTGATAACATCGCTTCCGCCGCGGCCCCTATCAGTGATGGTCGCTGTGAGGTTGAATGATTGTCCTAAAGGAACCGACTGAGAGCTCGTATTAACTGCCGTGACCAGTGGCCCAGTGGTGTCCCCACCGCCACCGCCGACTCCTCCGTCATCTCCTCCATCAGTAGGTGGATCTGCATCAGGCGTTCGTTCAGTTCCGACAGCAGCACAGTTGACATCCCACGACGCGTCGTTGAGATTTAACTGCACCCGCTGTGGACCGACTTGATTTGCGGTATCGAAGTTCGGTTCGTCGCTGAGTAATTCTTCCCATTGCTCGTCAGAGAGTCGCGTCGGGATCGTTATCGAAATCGCACCATCCACCGTTGTGGTCCCGGCACTAGCACCCATAAAGTCGATGGCCGCTGTTTCGACGCCTGATTCAGAGTACTCGTCAGTGAGCGGGCGGAGAGTAATCGTCGAACCGTGAACAATCATCTGTTCGCTCTCGAAGATGACAGCACCGCTGGGAGCAGTACGGTACAAGACCGTGTTTTCGTACGTGAACGGCGGTGCTTCCGAATTTTTCAGTCGGTGATAATCTGTCTCAAAGTGTACTGCCCGCGTAGTCACAGACGAGTCGAGTCCACAGACGTTCGCAACATCAAAGCCAGTTGCCGTGATCTCACCGTCCGAGAGTGTCTGTGTACTGAGCCGCCCAGGTGAGGGTGGCGGGTTGACGAAGAACACTCGCGGTGAATACGTGGCCCCCAGATCTACCGTGGCCGAGCGCGATGTGCCGGACGTTGCCGCATCAATGTAATCCGAGCGGAGTTGTGTGAGATCTCCCTGAGCCTCTGTATAGTGCGAGTATTCTGTTTGCTCATTCTGTTGGGGAACTACCTGTGCCTGCCAAATGGACATCAATATTATAATAAATCCAAACAGGAGGATACTCCCGATCAGCGAGCTTACACCCCGGTCATCCTGCCGAAAAGACACATTCCCCAATCGTTAGTTCCAATTACAAATCACTATTGGTTCGCACTAGGCCGAGAATCCCCACGGGTTGTCCCCAATATCAATACCGTGACCGAGATAGCGACCGAGATGATGTGGGTAAGTTTACATTCGGCCTGTTTTCCACTGTCCGGTATGGTCAGTGACACCCAGCGGATCGTCGCTGTCTGGTCTATCCTCGACCTCCCGTTCATTATCATCGGAGCGTGTCTGTGGTCACAGGACGATTTGGAGATTTGATTTATCATTGCTTACTGGTTACCTGCTGTCGTATTGACCGTGGTCGGGGTAATCCCACCACCCTGGCAGTTTATCACTGGGTGAAGGATCGGTCACGGAGCGTCCAGAGTACACATATTGGTATGTTTGCGCGCAGGTTCTCACGGCTGATCCAGTTGTAGAATCGTGAAATAAATCGCCGTGGTGAACCATCTATGACACCTTCAACGCTACTGGAGTCGGCCAAGCGAGATCGGATAGAGATTCGCCTATACGTCGCGCACCGCCCCAGATTGCGGTGCTGGAGGGGAGTGCTCTAGCTGCCGGAAGAGACACGTCCCGACGACGAGGACCCCGGCGATAGCCATCAGCACCCCCAGGGGCGGGACGATCAGAAGGAGAAGCCCAGCGAGTCCGATATCAATCAGACCAATGAGTGCCGGATAGTGTGACTGATGGGTCATCCTGGTTGGTAATAGCTGTAGGATCACGAAAAAAGCATACAATGCTCAAACAAGCGTTGTATCTATCGAGCGCGCTGGGTGGACTCCGAACAGGACCGGGGAGCCGACACAACGGGTTCTGACTCTGTTCCACTGATGGAGACCACAGAGCGAATACTGTCTGTAGAGAATTATAATATCTTATATACTAGCATTCAGACGTTTAAACGATAGCCACGTCACACGGGAGTGGAAACCCTCCATCCAACCACAACACGGCGTGGCATCACAGCTATGAAAAGGAAGCTTTGCACCGCCCTGATAGTCGCATCGCTTCTCGGGAGCGCAGTTCCCGCGGTCGCGTTGACGTCGAACCCAAATATACAGACGGTTACGCCGGACCCGTCTCTCCAGCCCGGCGGCGTGAACGAACTCTCCTTCCAGTTGGTGAACGACGGCGAGGGTGCCGAAGACGGCACGCGCGCGGCACATAACGTCCACATCCGACCGCGAGATGCTGGTCCGGTTGAGGTCGAGACTGAACAATTATACGTCGAACAGTTGCCGGACGGGACGCCCGCCGAACTCTCGTTGAAGCTGAACGTGCCCTCGAACGTCAACAGCGGTACCTACCGGATTCCGCTCCGCCTCTCTTATGAGTATGATAACGGCGCGGGCAATGACGTCGAGCGGGAGACCACGATTTACCTTCCAGTTCGTGTCGAGTCCGGTCCCCGGTTCGACGTCGTCGACACCGCTTCTACGGCCACCGTGAGCGGACAGGGAACGCTCGAGGTGACGGTCAAGAACGTCGGCGACGACGCTGCCTACGACTCAGAGCTGACACTCTCGTCGTCGGCACCCGACGTCTCAGTCGGCTCCAACAAGTCGAGCACGCAGTTCGTCGACGTCTGGGAGCGCAACGAGAACTGTACGTTCGAGTTCGACATCGGACTTCGGGACAGTGCTTCTGCGGGGAGCTATGCGCTCTCGTCGCAGATCGACTTCGAGAAGTCCGACGGTACCACCGGATCGACCCCCTCGCTGACTGTGCCGCTTCGCGCGCACTCCGAGATGACCTTTGAGATCTCGAACCTCAACAGTTCTCTTCGTGTCAGCGAGGAGGGGGCCGTCACGGGGACGATCACTAACACGGGCCCGATGCCCGCCGACAACGCGGTCGTGACGTTACAGGATCCCGGTCCGACGATCACGCCGGTCGAGGACTCCGTCGCTGTCGGCTCGCTCGACCCGGGCGAGTCAGCGGCGTTCTCGTTCGAGGTCGAAGTCGCGAGTAGTGCCTCCGCAGTGCCGCAGCAGTTCGATTTTGGCGTTAGCTACCGCGATCGGGACGACACCGCGCGGCAGGCCGAGGCAGTCCCCAAACGAGTGGTGATCAGCGAGCAGTCGCCCGAGTTCGACGTCGAACCGGTCAACGGGACGTTCGGCGCGGGCTCCGGCGGCGAGTTCGAGGTGACGGTGACGAACACCCGCGACTATGCGGTCTCGGATGTCTCCGCGAAGATCTATATGGACTCGCCGCTGTCGTCGTCCGACGACGAGGCGTTCATCGGTCGCCTCGAACCCGGTGAGACCGAGACGATGGTCTTCCAGCTCAGCGCCGACGGCGACGCGACGGCGAAAACGTACCCGGTGAAGATGGACTTCCAGTACGACGACGAGGACGGCGATACGATCATCTCCGATACGTATCAGGTTCCCGTCGAGGTGGTGAGTAGCTCCGGCGGTGGACCGCCGATCGTTCCGATCGCCGGTGTCTTGATCGTGCTCGTCGTCGCCGGCGGGGTCCTCTACTACCGCCGACGGGGGTGACCAATGGTAGTCGACTTCCAGCGCTTCATCGACTGGGCGGATTACAACATTGTCAACCGCCCGAAAAAAGTAATGCTGGTGTTCCTCGTCGTGACGCTGGTCTTCAGCGCTGGGCTGGGAAGCATCTCGACGGAGTCGGGGACACAACAGTTCGCCGAGGACATTCCCGCCGCGAATGCGCTCGATCGCATCGAAAATGAGTTCATCCCCGTGTTCGGGCCCGAACCGGGAAGCACCCAGCTCGTCCAGCGGAGCACGAACGTCCTCTCGAAGCAGTCGTTGCTTGCGATGCTGCGATCCCAGGCGGCACTCGAAGAGCGTGACGATATGCACGTCTCAGAGACGTCCTCCGCCGCGGCCACGATTGCACAGACCATCGACCCGTCGGCGACGACGCTTGACGAGCAGATCTCGGTGCTCGAGCACGCGACGCCGACCGAAATTCGGCGGGCCATCCGTGACAATGCAGACAACCCGGAATTCACTGGCACGCTGAGCAACGATTTCAATCGAAAGGCGGCGTCGGCCTCGGCGACAATCGGAGTCGTCACGCACGATCTGCCACAGGACGTGGGTGACAGCACTGGCCAGTCCGGCGAAAGCCCGATGACGTCGATCCAGAATCAGGCCCAGCGGATCATCGACGCCGAACTGTCGGCAGACATTACAGTCTTCGGCAGCGGGACGATCGCCGACGAGTTCAGCACGGTCATCTTCGACTCACTGTTGATCGTCACGCCGGCAGCCGTGATTCTCATCGTCGGATTCCTGATTGTCGCCTACCGCGACCTGCTGGATCTCTTCCTCGGGGTAATTTCGCTCCTGATGGCGGTGATCTGGACTTTTGGTTTCCTCGGTCTGGCGGGGATCCCGTTCAACAATATTATGATCTCGGTCCCGCCGCTGCTTCTGGCGGTCGGGATCGACTTCGGAATTCACGCGATCAACCGCTACCGGGAGGACCGCGCAACCGGATTAGACGTCGAGGAAGCGATGACTGTCGCGACCGATCAGTTGCTGGTCGCGTTCTTCATCGTCACCGGCACGACGGTTATCGGCTTCCTCTCGAATCTGGTCTCTGCACTTCCGCCAATCCGTGACTTCGGTCTCGTCGCGGGCGGCGGCATTATCTTCACCTTCCTCATCTTCGGTATCTTCCTGCCGGCAGCGAAAGTGTGGCTCGATCGGAACCGCGACAGTTGGCCAGTGCCAACCTTCAGCCAGAAGCCCCTCGGCGAGGAAGGCTCGAGTCTGGGACAGGTGCTCTCTGTCGGCGTCCTGTTCGCGCGGAAGGCTCCGGTCATCGTCCTCGTCGCCGGCTTGATATTCAGCGCAGGCGCGGCAGGCTTCGCAACCGGCGTCGACACCTCCTTCTCCCAGGAGGACTTCTTGCCGCCGGAAGAGGCCTCTCCGTTCCTGAAGTCACTCCCCGAACCGTTCGCGCCCAGCGAGTACAGCGTCGTTGCGACGCTGAATTTCCTTGAGGACGAGTTTACGCGGTCACAGGGGGGGTCGGTAACGATATATATCGAAGGGCGATTGGAGAACGACGCCGCCCTCGAGCGCATCTACCGCGCAGGAAAGAACCCACCAGAGGAGTTCGTCAGCGCAACTGACCGCCGCCCGGAGTCGACGAGTATCGTGACGATCATCCAAGACTACGCGGACCAGAATCCCGAGTTCGCCGCGCTGGTCGAGCGGAACGACCGCAACGACAACGGCGTGCCCGACGATAACCTCGCGACGATCTACCGCGAACTCGAACAGTCGCCGGTCGGCGATCGGGCTTCGCAGTATCTCGCCGGCGACCACCGGAGCGCCCGCATCGTCTACTCAACGACCGCTGACGCCTCCGATAGGGAGGCCACCGCGGCCGCCCGAGAGGTCGCAAAGCGGTTCCGATATGACGCGACCGCGACAGGCAACACCATCGTGTTCCAGCAGGTCTCGGACCTGATATTCGAGTCCGCGATCACTAGCCTCTCGATTGCGCTCGGTGCGACTGTCGTCTTCCTCGTCTTCGTCTACTGGATCCTGGAGGGGTTGCCGTCGCTTGGGGTCGCGAATCTCGTTCCAATCGTCGTCGCGGTCGCAGCCGTTGCCGGGACGATGCGAGTGCTCGGGATCTCGTTCAACTCGTTCACCGCGACGATCCTCTCGCTGACGATCGGTCTGGGGATCGACTACTCGGTGCACGTCGTCCATCGCTTCATCGACGAGCGCCGCGAACGGCCGTTGTTCGAGGCGCTCGAGCGCACCGTCGTCGGAACCGGTGGAGCACTTCTCGGCAGTATGGCGACGACGTCGTTCGGTATCGGCGTCCTTGTCCTCGCGGTGCTCGCAGTGCTCGGTCAGTTCGGCGTGCTGACGGCGATTTCGATCATCTACTCGTTCCTCGCCTCGCTGCTCATCTTACCGTCGGCGCTCGCGGTCTGGGACTACATCGTCAACGACGATCCCAACACGGCGCTTGGGGCCCGAACCGACGACAGAACTGCGACCACCGCAGATGAACCGCTCGACGGGACCGAGGGCGCGGGAGGAACAGTATGAGCACGGCGGTCGACACTGACATCTCCGAGCACGAGGCGGTCGAGTCGCTCGAACGACTTGGGTTATCGAACTACGCGGCGCAGGTATTCGTCGCGCTTCAGTCCCTCAACGTCGGCACGGCGAAACAGATCCACGAGGAGACGGATGTGCCGCGCTCACAGGTGTATGGCGCAGCCGAAGAACTGGCTGACTTCGGCCTGGTCGAAATACAGAAGTCGACGCCGAAGCGCTACCGATCGGTGAGCCTAGACACCGCACGGAGGCAGTTCGCCGAGCGGCTGAAACGCGAATCCGACCGTGCCTTCTCGTTCCTGAAAGCCCAGCGCGGGACACAGGTCGACGGCGAAATGCGCGGTGACGTGTGGATCACCCACGGCCGCGATCCGGTCCACAACCGCGTCGTCAACTTGCCCGTCAGGCGACCGAGACGGTACTCTTCGCTGCTCCATCGCCTGCACTGGTCCCGACGGAGCTCCCGGCGACCCTCGAGTCGCAGGCCGTCACCGTCTCGGTCCGCGTCATCAGCGAGAGTGCGGCCGTGAGAGAGCAATTCACCGAGATCGACGAGGTCAGTGTCGCGAAGGCGATCGAGCGTCCCGTCGATCATTCCGGCCGAGTCCTCATCGTCGACGACCGCGTCGTGTTGCTCTCGGCGAGGCCACTCGATTCAGAAGGTGAAGAGACCGCGATCTGGTCGGCCGACACCGCGATGGCGAAGATCCTCTCTCGGGCCATCGAGAGTAGCATCGACCCGTTCATCGAGGGAACGTTCAGTGAGGAGCAGCGAAGCGCTAGGGGCGACGCTCACAGCCCAGCTCGGGAATGAGACACTAACGCGAGACAAGTTCGCCGAACACACGCTCTTCGACTTTCCGGAGGTGTTCACCGACCGTTCCGGGAGAGATCTCGACGGCCTCACCGACGTCTGCAAGTGACGCCTGCCGGGGTGCAGAGTAATATCCCAGCTCTACGGCTGCCTCAAGCACTTCTTCTTGCCGGGAGGTGAGCACCCTACTGAGCGAGGACCCGTCCGCCTCATACGTTCCCATACTGAGGATTTCGAACGTGATTGAGTCCATTTCAGCAGCGTAGTCGGACAGAGTTCTGAATGTCTTCTCGGTTCCGAGGTACGTGATCTTCAGGTAGTCTTCGGGCGTGAAGCGTATCGGCGTGTCCATCAGCACGAACGACTCGCGTTGGAGTTCCAGTGCCCGACGAATCTCGTCGGTCGGTTCAAATTGGCTCACCGCCATCCAGCGGTTGTCGCCGGCGGTAAGATAATTAATCACGTATGGGGACGCCGCCATGATTTCCTCGTAACGCTCTTGACTGCCGCTTGCCTCGGCCAGCAGCAACACGGTGTCATCAGCGAGAAGATCGACGCGATGAATGGCCTGCCGCTTGATAGACGGTTCAGCTGTCAGTTCGTCTCCAAGCGGATGGAAGGCACCGCCATCATCCGGTTTGACTAACACCGTGAGATAGCGCATATGCTGCGTTCGAGAACGGATACCTAAATCTTCACTCACACCGCCCCGTGAATCGCCTCGGGTTGAAACGGGGTTACGGCACTGCTTCACTCGCCGTCCGTTGGCTCGGCTATTGGATATTTACAACTAGCGCAGACCACTCTAGCCGGAGGAGGATGTCAACTGTAGAGTGCGGACGCTGGATCACAGTACCTCGACCACGACCCACCGGCAGGGCCGCCGGATAACCGCGCGGGTTGAGCACCGACGGCCGCTCTAGAGATCGGCGTTTGCGGGCGGAGCCTCGGTGGCGTACTTATATGGCCACACAGATGAGGCAGAGTGCCTACCGTCCTACACCGAAAACTGACGTCCGTGAACGATGCAGCAACAACAGCGCGTGACCGCCGACTCGGTCGGAGACACAGCGGTCACTGTTCTCCCCGACGACGCCGTCGTCAGCCGTGAATCGCACGAGAACATATCTGCGATCGTGATCCGGGCCGACCGCGTCCAGGCGGTCCTTTCGACACTTCGCTCTGCGGCGGGGTTCGACCACTGTTCGTGCGTGACCGCTCAAGAGTACGAAGACCGCTTCGAGACGATTTATCACCTCACGAGCTACGACGACAGGACCCGCGAGCTGGCAGTCGTGGTCCCTGCTCCGAAAGATAATCCGGTCAGCGAGTCGGCCGCGCCGGTCTACCGCACAGCAGAGTGGCACGAGCGGGAGGCCTACGACCTCGTCGGAATCGAGTATGCAGATCACCCAGACCTGCGACGGATTCTCCTGCCGGAGACGTGGCAGGGCCACCCATTGTCGATGGAGTACGATCAGACCCAATCACAGATCGTGACGCTGCGGGAGCACGTTAACCCGTTGCAGGAGGATCATCGCGAGGACGGAGCGGCGGAAACGATGCATATCAACATCGGGCCACATCATCCCTCCACTCACGGGGTGTTGCATTTAGAGGCGAGGCTCGACGGAGAGACAGTCGCCGAGGTCGAGCCAGATATCGGGTATATCCACCGGTGCGAAGAACAAATGTGCCAACAGGGCACCTACCGTCACCAGATTATGCCCTACCCCGACCGCTGGGATTGGGGAGGTGCGGGCTTGCTCAACGAATGGGCCTACGCTCGCGTCATCGAAGACTTAGCCGACATCAACGTCCCGGAGTACGCACAGGTCATCCGAACGATGAGCGCCGAATTGTCGCGGATCCTCTCTCATTTGCTCTTCACCGCTATGTATGCGTTGGATGTCAGCGGTGAGTTCAACGCTACATTTATGTATGGCTTCCGGGATCGAGACGTCGTCCAAGACCTCCTAGAGGACCTGACAGGCCAGCGGATGATGTTCAATTACTTCCGGGTCGGCGGTGTCGCCTGGGATCTCCCCAAGCCCCGCGCGAAGTTCTTTGAGGACGTACGCGCCTTCACCAACGGACTCCCGCGGAAGCTTGCGGAGTATCACGACCTCCTGACCAGCAATGAGATCTTCCAGATCCGCTGTGTCGACACCGGTGAGTTGCCACCGGAGGTGGCAAAGCAGTACGGGGTGACTGGGCCAGTCGCTCGCGGCTCCGGTATTGAGTACGACCTTCGGCGAGACGATCCATACGGGTACTACGACCAGCTTGAGTGGAACGTCGTCACCGAGGACGGCTGCGACAACTTCTCTCGGGTACTCGTCCGACTGCAAGAGATCGAGGAATCCGCCGCAATCGTTGAACAGTGTCTCGACCTTCTCGAGAGCTGGCCGAAAGCCGATCGGATCTGTCAGGCCAACGTGCCGCGGACGCTAAAACCATCTGGCGAGTGTTACCGGGCCGTCGAAGGCGCCAAGGGCGAACTGGGAATCTATATCCGCGCCGACGGCACGGAAACCCCTGCACGGTTCAAGATCCGCGGCCCGTCGTTCTCGAACCTGTCAGCACTGCCAGCAATGGCGGAGGGCGAGTACGTCGCCGACCTCGTCGCGACGCTCGGCAGCCTCGATACCATTATGGGGGAGGTGGACCGGTAATGCTAACTGCTCCGACGGTAGGGAAAGACGGCACCGACCAACAGGTGACCTGCATCGCGTGCGGCGAGACAGTCGCGCGTGACGACGCACGGGAGTACGATAAACACGGGGACCGCTGGAGCCGTAAGGGAAAAGAGTTCGAGTACCTCTGTAAGCCCTGCCACCGCAAGTGCTGTCACCAGAACCGCGACGGACTGGAGGAGACACTCGTGGCGGCCGGCGCCGGCCAAACGGACCAGAAGACGTTCCTCCGACAGTTCTGCGAGCAGATGTCCGACGGCGCGGACCCGAACTGGAAGAAGTCATAAGGAAAACCACTCGCCCGAAAGAGCGAATGCGGATGGGGCATCTCCGCAGTCCAGCGTCAAGGGCTATAGCACGAGGTGTTGGGAAGCAGCTTCAGCGGAGAGCGCCAGTCACCCCAAGCACCTCTGCAATGATCCAAGCGACGAACAACAGATAACTGACGATCAGCGCGTACGCTTCGTATTTCGTCAGCGAGAGGTCAGTTCGAAGGGCCGCAAAGAGCAGCACGGTTGCGAGTGTGAGAACGCCCATCATCGGGACGGCCGTCGCGAAATCGATGACGACGCTGCCTGCGATGAGCACTCCGAGCGGGATCGCAACGAGCAGATCGAACGTGTTCGAACCTAATACGTTCGCGAGGCTCGTGACGCTCTTCCCCCTGCGGGCGGCGCGAACACTCACGAGGAGGTCCGGCAGGCTGGTCGCCGCAGCGACGATCGTCACCCCGGCGAGCAGTTCCGGAATCCCGAACGTGGTCGATAACGACTCGACGCTACCGACTAACTGTTCGACGGCGACGAGGATGACGGCGAGACCGGCGACCAGCGTGAGCCACTGTCGTTCGATCTGAATGTCATCCGTGAGACGTTCGGCATCGTGGTCGTTGACGTCTTGCCACTGGATGAACAGGTACAGGCCGTACAGGAGCAGCGGGAGCATCGCGAGCGGTCTCGTGATCCGTCCGAGGAGCGGCGGGCCATCGGGAACGGGAGCGTAGATAACAGCGAATGCGAACGTGACCACGAGCACCGACACGGCGATCATATAGAACTGCGCTTCCTTGTAGACGAGCGTCCGGTTCGTTTCGAGCGGTTCGTCCGACACGAGCGCCGAAAAAGCAGGGATCGCAAGGATGTTGAAGATCGCAGAGCCGACGATTGCGCCGACACCGATATCGAAAACGCCCGAAAGGGCAGCGAAGACGACGCTCGAAAGTTCGGGGAAGCTCGATCCGACAGCGACGACGATCGATCCCTGAACGACCGCCGGAAGCCCGTAGTACATCGAGAGCTGCTCAGCCGACCCCTCGAGCCAGCCGCTACCCATCCAGATGAGCCCAGTCGCGACGAAGACGACGAAGACATCCACGACCGGCGTGTGAGGGAGGAGACCGAACAGTGCCATAGCGTCCGAACGAATTCCCGAGAGAGCGACGTGAACGTATCGGTCCGCGGTGGGCGCCCCTCCGCAGGGAGTCCCGCTCTATGGGGCGCGATAGAGCAAGTCGTACTGGTGGGCGACGTAGATCAACTCTCCAGCCGCGAGCTGGTCGCGCCGCGCGTCGAGCCAGACGTCGAGGGCGGGCACGGTCTGGTCCGAATCACAGATCGTCTCCTCGACGAACCGGAGGATCCGCGAAAGGAAGTACCGCTCGTCGGCCGGGTACACGGCGTCGACGGGGCGAACGATCCAGTCGGAGCTTTCGATCGCGAGCAGGTCACCGTCCCGTCGGCGGAGCAGATCCGCGAGGTGGCGACCGGCCCGGACATCACGTCCGGATCGCTCGTCGATCGCGGCGTGGTACGCGCGTTCGACCGCGTCGTCGGCGGGATGGTCCGGCTGGAAGATCGTGCCGCCGTCGAACGTGATCGGGAGGTAGGCGAGTCCCCCCGGGCTGAGCGCCGACTCGACGGCTGAGACGAGACGCGGTAGTGGAACCAGGTCGGCGAACGCCTGGGCGATGACGAGGTCCAGATCCGACGCGCTGTCGAGTGCGTCGAGCGCGTCGCCGGTCTCGAAGGAGACGGCGAGATCCGAGACGGTGAAGTCGGCCGCGGCGGTCATCTCGTCGCGCTCGGACACCGACGACACCGGTGACGGGCCAGTGACAGTCTCATAGCCCGCCCGCTGGAGCGCGGCCGGGCGGACCCGACGGGCGAAGGCGACGATGCACTCGTCGCTGTCGACGCCGCGATACCGGCCGGAGTCGAGCCCCCACGAGAGCAGGCGTGGGACGGTGACGCCCGTCCCACACCCGGCTTCGAGGATCCGCGGCTCCGCAGGAAGCGCGTCCAGTAACCGGTCGCGGACATACCGAGATAGTGCCCGCTCATCGACGGACCGCTTCGATTCGAGATACCGGGGAAGCGCGTGCGTCATTCCTCGAGAACGCGGCTGTGACTCGCCCACGAGACGTCGTCTTCCCAGATCCGCACAGTCAGACTCGTTGGCGTGGGATCGTCGAGTGCCGCCGCGACGCGGTCGCCAAACAGGCGCGCGAAGTGCTCGATGCTCGGGTTCAGGCCTTCGAACTCGGGGAGGTCGTTGAGAAGCGCGTCCCCGTACCGGTCTTCGAGGTCGTCGAGGATGGCCTCGACGGCGTCGATGTCGACCAGGTACCCGTAGGCGCCGAGTTCCGGGCCTGCGAACCGGAGTTCGACCGTGAAGTGGTGGCTGTTGATCTCGCCTTCGGGGCCGGGGTCCGGGACGGTGAGATAGTGCTGTGCGATGAACTCCCGCGTGACAGTCAGTTCGTACGTGTCGTCGGTGGGTGGGGCCATTCGTGGAAGTGAGAGCTGCGGTTGTTACTGAAAGCTGTTCACGGATATGTGAGCAGTACCTGGAGGACGCCGTCGGCGCGCTCGTCGAGGAGGCGATACGCGTCCGGCGCGTCGGAGAACGGGATCCGGTGTGTGATGAGCGATCCGACGTCGAGGTCGCGAAGCCGGGACAGCGCCGTCTCCGCCCGTCGAGCGCGCGTCCAGCGACCGCGGGTTTCCGGTGCGAGCGTGCTCACCTGGCTCGATTCGACCGAGATCCGATCGCGGTGGAACGACGCTCCGAGATCGACCGTCGCCGGCTTGTCACCGTACCAGGAACCGACGATAACGCGGCTGTCGTAGCCGGCAGCCCCGACCGCGGCGTCGAGCGTCTCTGGATGTCCGGAGAGTTCATAGACCAAGTCAGCACCGTCGCAGTCGGGCCCACGATCGAGGACGTCGTCGAGTTCGTCGGGCGCGACTGCGACGTCCGCCCCCAGGTGTCGGGCCCGCTCTCGCCGGCCCGGGATCGGTTCGACGGCAACGAGTCGCCCGAGTGGGAACGACGCCAGCACGCCGATCGTACAGAGGCCGACGACGCCCGCACCGAAGACGACGACGTCCTCACCGACCCGCGGTCGTCCGTCGAGAACCAGCGACGTTGCCGTCTCGACGGAGGGAAACAGCACCATTTCCTCGACGGACACGTCCTCGGGGACTTCGATGAGTTGCTCGGGCGCGATCGAGAAGTGCGTCTCGTGGGGGTCGAACGCGAAAACCGTTCGCCCGAGCCAGTCGTCGTCGACCGCCTCGCCGATCGATACGACGTCTCCGACGGAGGCGTACCCGTACCGCAGCGGGAACGAGAGGTCGCCGTCGATCGTTTCGAGCGTTTCGTCGGCAGGGAGTTCTTCGGGGGCTTCGCCCCGATAGATGAGCAGTTCCGTTCCGGCGCTGACGCCCGAAACGCGCGTTTCGACTAGCACTTCGTCGGCGGCCATCTCGACGGACGTCTCCTCAATCGCCGTCTCGAACGGGCCGGTGAAGTAGAGAGAGCGTCGGTTCATCGTTGAGCGAGCAGAGAGGACACGCCGCATCGCCGGCTCACAACCCTGTCAGAGGTCCGGGAAGCCGCCCGACAGCCGGGCCGTCGGGAGAGATCGAGTGGGGTGATACCAGCAGATGCGAGCTATACGATTATCATACTATCGGCCGGGGAGAATCGCGTCACACACCGGACGAGCCGTAGCGAATCACCCGCGGCGGGCACTCGTCAGGGCCAGGAGAGCGGAAGCTACGAGGAGAACAGCCAGCAGTCCAGGAACGGCACCGAAGCCGTCGCCGAAAGCGTCCGACCCGCCGGTCGTGGCTCCAGTTCGGTCGTCTCCGTCAGCACCGAGGACGTCGCTCCCGCCATCGGCTGCCTCGATTGCCGGCGTGGTCTCGGTGGTGAGGCGTGGGGCTGTCGTCGGGGTCCTAGAGCGAGGGTCAGAGGTACCGGAGGGAGTCATCTGGGATTGCTCGACGACGACCAGTCCGGCGACCGTCTCTTTGGTACCCAGTGCGTCGCCGACGCTGAGTTCGTAGCTCCCGGACTGCTCCAACGAGACGGTCATCGTGACGTGCTCCGTCTCTCCCGGATCGAGCGTGACAGTCGGCCCGTCGGCGGTCCGTGATCCGTTGACCAAGAGTTCGAGCGACGTACTGCCCGTCGCGCGGCCGCGGTTCTCGATCGTGGAGGTCACATCGACGCTCGCGTTCGGCGCCACTGAGCCATTCGACACACTGGCGTTGATGAACGTGATATCCGCTCGCGACGAATCGGAGGAACTGCCACCGCCGCCACCGCCACTGCTACTGCCACCGCTGCTATCGTCGTTATCGTCGTCACCGTCCGAGGAGTCAGGAGTCGGCGTGGAGGTCGCTGTCGTGGTCGAATTCGGCGTAGGGGCCGCTGTCGTGGTCGAATTCGGTGTAGAGGTGGCCGTCTCCGTCGACGTTGGTGTTGCAGTCTGAGTCGGCGTCCCTGTCGAATCCTCGACGATCTGCACAGCTGACGGCGACCGGTACGTGGCCGGTGAGAAGGTGCCTCCGTCCCCGTCCGCGAATTTCGTATCGGCCGCGACGAAGGCGACCTCGCCCTCGGTGTCGGCGTTCTCGGTGAATTCGAACGTGATGGTCGCGAGGATCGGATCGTCGGTCGCCGCCGACCGGTACTGATTGAACGCGACCCAGCCTTGCTCGTCGTTCACGGTCGAGACGGGATCTTCGAAGTCGGACGTGCCCGCAACGTCTTGGACCTGGAGCACCGCAGGGTCGTAGGTGAGGTTCGTCTGGTAACCTCGAACGTCGGAGGCGGAGGCCCACACAGTGAGCGTGACCGTCTCGCCGGGCTCACCCGTGATCGAGTCGGCGGGCGCATCGCCCGCTTCCTGACTGAGCGTCACCGACGAGTCGGCACCCGATGCGGCGGGGGTGACGCCCGCCGCGACGACCAGGAGCCCAGCGACGCACACGACGACAACCGACACAGAGAGCGAGTCACGCATCCGCGATCAGCTCCCTCCGGCGCTGTCGGCAACGGTAACGATGTCCCCAATGTCCACGTCACCGTCGTCGTCGACGTCGGCCGCGTCTCGGTCGATAGTGACGTCGTCGCCGTTGACGTAGCGCTGCATCTGTTCGACGTCGTCGCCGTCGACGTCCCCGTCGCCGTCGGCATCACCTGCGAGCGATTCGTCGGAGCCGTCGGCGGGCGACCCGTCGGCGTCGTCTACGTACCGGACAGTCAGTGTCGGCGGCGTCTCGCCCTCCGCCGTCTCGAAGTCCCAGCCGTCGTCGCCGAGCGGGAGGAACGCCCAGCCGTAGTTGGCGGCCCCGTCGGCCCAGCGCTTGACGCTGTCGGTGACGTCGATCCGTGTCGAGCCGGACGCGACGCTACCAGTTTTCGCATCGGGCGTCGTCGCGGCCTCGCTTCCGTCCGCCTGTATGCCGCCATCCATCGAAGTCCACGTGTCGTCTGCACGCCACTCCGAGAGCATCCGATGGACCGCTGCGCCGTCACCCTCGTCGATCGTCTCGACGGTCAGCGTTGCTGATTGGACAGTCGCCTGAGACGAAATCTGTCCGTCAGCGTCGCCGACGATGTCGTCGAATCGAAGGAGTGCCTGCGCTCGATTCTCCGAGTTCTGCGGGTCGTTGGTGTCGACAGTGACCGTTGACGCAGTCCGATCGCTGCTCTCAGGGTCGGCTTCACGGAGGTTCGTATCGACCGTGCCGTCGTAGCCGTCGACGCCCTGCTGGAACGACGTGCGCGTGCCCTCGCTGGCAGCCGGATCGAACCGAGCGTCAAAATCGAGGTCGAACGCGAACTCGCTGTCGCCGCCGTTCTCGTACCCGCCAAGGCTCGGCGAATAGGTGCGGAACTGAATTCGGTCGGGTGCCTCATCGCCGCCTCCGGGATGAAACTGCACGAGCCGGAGCCACCCGTTGCCGCCGTCGCTTCGATCCTGGTAGTCCGCGACGACTTCGTAGACAGGTTCGCCGGCCGCGTTCTCGGAGACCTGGTGGTACTCCCCATCTTCTTCGTGCCAGTGGCCGTTCAGTACGAGGAATATCTGGGGATTCGGCTCGATCAGGTCCTGCCACACCACCTCGCCCGGGTTCCCTTCGTCGCTGTCGTCCTGGGAGTTGCTCGCGCGGCTACCGTCGTCGCGGAGGTACGAGTGCGTCGTGAGGATCGTCGGCCGGTCGGGGTAGTCCTCGAGGACAGACTGTGCCCACCCCAGCGGCGTGGCGTCGTCGTCGACAGTGCCCGAGGGCTCCCACTCCAGGGCGAGATGGAGGAAGTCGTAGTCACCGGCGGAAAACAGTTGATAGGAGTTGAGGCCCTCCGCTCGCGGCCCCGATCCACCGTACCACGAATAGTCGTCGAACCGTTCCGGGCCGAAGTACGCGGCGTAGTTCTCGACCGAGGAGGATTTGTCGTTCGTATCGGCCCAGTCGTGGTTGCCAGGCAGCGTCGAGTACGGGACGACGCCATCGAGTGTCGACATCGTCCCGTCGATGCGGTCCCACTCGTCCTCCTTGGAGCCGTTTTCCACCAGATCGCCCTCGTGTGTGACAAAGCGGATGGACTCGCTGTCGACGTTGTCGGCGATCCAGTCCGTCTGGTCGATCGCATACGAGATCAGCCGCTCTTTCTCGGCGTACTTCTGGGTGTCGGGGATCGCAACGACGGTCCAGTAGTCGTCTGTCTGTCCCGCGGCTGGCGTCGGCTGGAGGGCCGCGAGTACGCCACCCCCGAGAGCGCCGAGAAGCGTCCGTCGCGAGATGCTGAACCGATCGGACGCGTTCGAGACGACGCCCGGGCGAACGTCCGGACCGTCTACGGGGGGATCAAAATGGGACATACTGTCGCCACCAAACGAGAGAGAAACCCGTCGCTTCGCAAATAAGTATAGACCAGTTGTGTGCCCAGTAGTAACGCGTTATCGAGGAACGGAGACGTTACCGGTGGTGTGGCTCGTGTCCCGCGTGAGGGCAGACGGAACTGCGCGTTCAGTCGGTTGCCTCGACCGTCCGGGCGGATTCGAGCGATCGGACAGTCTCGACGATAGCCCGGTCCAGCCCGTGTTCGGTCCAGTCCCGTTCTCGTGGGATCTGTGCCCGGTACGTCACCACGTCGTCGAACAGTTCACGGAAGATGTCGCGCTCGCTGCGGACGACCTCGTCGAGCGTTTCTACCATCGTGCCGCCCTCGACGAGCGAATCGTACGCGTGGAAGTACTCTCGGAGCCGGCCGTCCCACTCGTAGTTGCAGATGGCCGACGTCGCGGCCATCGCCGCCTCGGTCGAAATCCGCGCGGCGGAGACCGTCTCGGCGTTCGGCGCCGCCTCCAGAAACAGCACGTTGTCCACACTCGCTCGCTCGACGTCGTTCGCAGCGGAGTACAGCGTCGTGACGTCGACGAAGTCCCGGTCGTTATCGGCGAGATACGCGTTGTTCAGATACCCGATAGCAGTATGCGGGAGCGAATGACCACGGCTGACACGCTTGTCGATGAACGCGTGGACGTCGTGGCGGAGCCGGTCCTGGAACGTGTCGTACTCGGGCTCGATCTCGGTGAACGAGTCGAGATTGTAGGGCTGGAGATTCACGCCCAGAGGGTACCCGCGGGCTGAACCATCCGCGCCGACCCAGAGGCGGTCGTCCGAGAGGAAGTCCGCCCCGTTGCGGAGCAACGCCAAGAGCGTGTTCGTCTTGCCAGCGCCGCGCCAGGCCGGGAACAGCGTGGTCTGACCGTCCAGTGTGACGCCGGAGGCGTGAATCAGCGCCTGTCCCTGTTCGATGCGTCGCCGGCGAATCTCGAACTCCATCGGATAGATCGAGTAGAACGGCTCGAACCCGGGCGTCACGCGGATGTGCTCCCAGCCCGGTTCGACCACCATATAGTCACCGCGGTTGTAGACGAGGAACTCCTCGCCGGTCCACCCGTAGTGATCCGTCGGATCGCCAAGAACGGTTTCGGAGTCGACCTCCCCGGGTGCCTCTTCGATGACGAGGTCGGGGTCACGGGACGGCGAATCGGTCAGGAACTGGTCGTACATCTGGCGGTACTGGGTCGATGTACGTCCACCGTCGCCGACGACGGCTACCAGCAGGTCGCCGAAAAAGTCGTAATAGCGACGTGTTCTGTGTGATCCGGTCGCGCGTGAGTTACTGTTTGAGTTGGTCATATGAACGTGCCTGTGGCGTCGGACGGTTCCACAGGGCCTCCCAGAAGGGGACGTACCTCACGGAATGGCATTGTTAAATGGAACGTAGTTCGTTCCAGGGAGGATACCAGAAGACGGCGCTTTCGGCCGCCGATGGAGCCGATTACGGCGCTATCGAGCCGGGCGTATAAGCAAACCGTACCGTAGCCTTCGCCGATCCAACCAGAACGGTTTAGACCGAGCTTTCTGTACACTGTGACGTGGTCCTGGGTGTTTCCGAGTCGGTGATTCGAACACTCGCACTCGTGCCGGCAGAGTGGGTCGACCGGCAGTACGCTGTCTTCCTCTTTGCAGGCATTCTCCTGGCCGGGATCGGCACAGTCGTGGTGTTCGCCCTGGGCGTCGCCGCCTACGCGCGCCGCCGAGAGTTTCACTACCTGCTCATCACGCTGGCGCTCGGTGCGCTCGTCGTCCGGACGGGAATCGGTCTCGCGACGGTGTACGGACTTGTGCCGATGACGATGCATCACCTGCTCGGCCACGCGCTCGACTTTCTCGTCTCCGCGCTCGTGCTGTACGCCGTCTACAGCACGCGGTGAGCGGAGCGACCGACGAATCCCAGAGAGTGAGATTCGGCGACTGCGTTTTGTACGTCGATTCGATAGCTACGACGTCCAGTAATCGGTATCCGACGACGGCCATCTCGACTCACTACCTATGCAACACCAACGCCAGCGGATCGAACGCTACGTTACGGATCATCCCGGGACCCACTTCAGCGAACTCAGCCGCGAA
The DNA here is from genome assembly GCF_003665925.1 of Halobellus sp. Atlit-38R. NCBI lineage: Archaea > Methanobacteriati > Methanobacteriota > Halobacteria > Halobacteriales > Haloferacaceae > Halobellus > Halobellus sp. Atlit-38R. Next base: position 170,629 of record NZ_QXIJ01000007.1, on the reverse strand, counting down.
CTCGACCTGGCAGCAGGGCAAGTCCAGTATCACGTCCGGAAACTGCTGAAACGCAACACACTCGTGCAGAAGCAACTGTACGGCCGGACGCACTACTACCCACCGACGTACGACGAGTGGGAACAGAGCGCGCTCGCGCTCCTCCGGCGCGAGACGGCGCGGGAGATCCTCGTCACACTGTTAGAACGCGGGCCGTCCCATCCCGACGAGGTAGCTGCGGCCGTCGGCGTCGCGAGAGCGACGCTCGAACACCACGTCGACCACCTCACTGAGCAGGAAATCGTCGAGAAGGAGTACGGCCGAAACAACCGCGTGACGCTCTCGGTCGTCGATCCCGAAGCGACAGCGGACTTGCTCGTCGCGATCGAGCCGTCGCTCCCCGATCGGCTGGTCGATCGGTTCGTCGTCCTCCTCGACGACATCTTCGGTGAGTAAGCGGGGGCGAAGGGGGCTCCGATTCTCGCGAGCGATCGCGACCCACTACAATGGCTGATAGTGCGGGAGGCTGAACAGATGCGGGACCGCGATGCCGAACAGACGTAATCCCGCGAGGAGCGTGTGTGCGCCCAACAGCAGGAAAACGGCCCCCAAGAGCCGGTGGACGAGGCGTCGGCGGCGCGAGCCGATAGACTGGAACAACGTCCCGTAGAGGAACAGCGCGGGGAAGGTTCCGATCCCGAGTGCAGCGAGCGAAATCGCGCCGAAGGCGGGGTCGGCCTGGCTGAACGCATAGAGGAACGCGGGATAGAGCAGCGGGCACGGGAGAAATCCGTGGACGAATCCCAACGCGAAGATGCGTTCGGAGCCGACCCACCGGTCGATGCGGGGAGACAAGAACGCGTGAATCCGTCGAAACAGTCGGTCGACGAGCGGGAGGTGATCGACGATCGCCGTGCCACTCCCAGTAAGATAGCCGACCCCCGCGGCGACGATTGTGAGTCCGACAGCGACGCCCGCGACCGCCCGGATCTCGTCGCCGAAGGGTACCGTCGTCGCGGCCGACGCGAACAGTAGACTCCCGAGCAGTCCAAACGCCGCACCCAGGATCGTGTAGATCGTGACGCGCCCTGCGTTGAAAAGCAGGTGCTGTCGGACCGCATACAGCGAGAGGAAGTCGTCGTCGCGGGCGCTAGTGGGTCCGCCAGCACCGCCAGCGCCGCCTCCGTCCATCCGATCGGCGTACATCGACACAAGCGGTCCGCACATCCCGAGACAGTGGCCGGTTCCGAACAGGCCGACGAGCACGAACAGGCCGAGTTCGACCGTGCGCGTCGTCGGCGGTTGGGCCCCCGGGGCGACGCACGTCCCCCCGGTCTGCAGGAGCGCGTCGACGATCACGCTTGCAGGACGGTCTCCAGATCCGACCACACGCGGTCGCCCGCCGGGTCGTTGCCGGTGTAGGCCCGTTCGACGTAGCCGTCGGCGTTCGCCAAGAGCAGGAGGCCGAGGTGGTTGTACATATACATACTGCTCTCGGTCTCGCTCGTCTTCTCGAAGGTGACGCCGTAGGTCTCCTGGACCACCTCCTTTGCGTGGTCGTGATCGTCGGGGCGGAGGAAGTGCCAGTTGCCGGCGTCGAGATCGACGTTCATCATCTCGGCGTACTCTTCGAGCCGCGCCTCGTCGTCGCGCTTCGGATCGAAGGTGACAGGGAGGAACGTGACGTCGTCGCCGTAGCCGGCTTCGATGGCGTTCGTCTGGACTTTTCGCATCGAGGAGATGAGGAACGGGCAGACCGTGTTGCAGTGGCTGTAGAAGAACGTCATTACGACGGCGGTGTCGAGGTCGCCAACCGAGACGCTTTGATCGGTAGTGGCCGCCGGGAGGGTGACGTCCGGGAGTTCCTGGCCGTAGGCCGGATACGGGAGGTTCGCACTGCGAATAGTCTGGTCGTCCGGCTTTCCGAGGACGGTGTTCCCACCGCCGCCGAAGACGCTTGAAACCCCGCCGAGACAACCAGCGCTCGCAGCGAGGCCGGCCCCGCCTGCCGTCGCAAGAAACGTGCGTCGTCGCATTGGATGCTACCACGTACTGTCCGATGAAAGGCCGTCTGGTACGTTCCTCGAATACCGGAGAGAGTCGCTGTGACACGGTATCACTGGGCCTGTCGAAGCGGGCCAGACCTGACAGAAGACACTTACGTTGGTCTGGAAATAGCAAAGGTATGAAACGTCGGAGCGTTCTGACCACGGCAGGGATCTCCTGGCTCTTTCTCTCAGGGTGCATCGCGAGGAGTCCCGGCAGCTCTCGGCAGTCCGATTCATCCGAAGCGCCCACTGGGACCGCTCGCTCGGCTACGTCGTCCGCGGACACGACGGACGAGGAGCCGCCAACGATTATGGATGGGCAGGGCCCGACCCGTGGCGAGAACGACGTCGAACTCGAGGTCGAGGAAGTCGAAGACGACGAGGAGGTGACGTACGTCGAGGACGAACACGCCGTCCGGTACGTCGCCGCGTGGCGACATACGAATCACGACGAAGTCGACGAAGGCGAGCCGCCCGAGCGTGAACCCGTCTACGAGACGACGCCGTTCGAACAGTGGGCGAAGACGCAGTGTACCAGTGCCGCCGCGCGAACGGCCGCCGAACACGTCAACGACCAACTCGACACCGACGAGGTCGGCGGCGGCATCACGAGCGCCGTGGAGGGTAAAGACCTCGTCGCGGTCGTCTCGGTCCAGACGACCCTCGATCGAGACGGCGATCCGGTCAGTGAGACCGCAGTTGCGTTCGATGCACTCGTCGCAGCGACGCCCGCGAACGTCCGCGTGACGTACCGCTTGGACGCCGAAGAATACCAGATGACCGTACCCGTGTACGCACAGTACCGCGTACTCCAGCAGGAATGACGGGCGGATTGTGAAGGAAAGAGACGTCGACGAAATCACACCTCAGGGACCGAATCCGAGGAGGCCGAGGACGATGAGCGCGATCCCACCTAGTATCGCGAAGAAGGCGGTCATAGCGGCGTATGCACGTTGTTCTTGTTTTGCGTTGTCCGCGTCCGACTCCCACTGTTCTGCAGTTGGATAGTTACGGATCGACAGCGGACGCGCGAGCGCATATGCCCCGACGAGGACACACAGCACGCCTGTCGCCTCGGTCAGTACCATAGCTGTCCGTGGGGCCGTAATCGGAGCAGCGCTTACTAAGCCTTCTGCAGCCACCGCCGGGGTCTTCACACAAACGCTCTGGCGCGGTGTTGGACGCGCAAGCTAGAGACTGACAGGCTGCAGTCACACGTACGGTGAGACCATCACGTAGTCAGTCCTGTTCGTCGTCCCCGCCCGGAAGGCGACGGACGGCTTTCTTCCATCTGTCTTTGGCCGCCTGTCCTGGGTCCGCAAACGGATCGTACGTGATATCTTCAGGTCCGAAATGCGTTCCACTAGTCCTGCCAGTCTGTTTCCGCCACAGACCAACGGCAGTGGTGAGCACCAGCGACGCGAACAAGATTGCTAACAGGACACTGGCAACACTATCGAGAGGGAATGCAACGACGAGCAGCGCCAACAGAAGCGCAGCGAGTTGTGAGGCGTAGAGGAGTCGACTGAGTGAGTCACCCGATAGCTCGAACTCTCGCCGCATCGTCTTGTCCAAATATCAGCCCACAAACGCATAATAGTTTCACACGCTGCTCGCAGAGCTCACAGCAGCCTAGAAAATCAAATCTAGAATATGGTTTCATTTTATATGTGTGCCGATAGTTGAACTAACGTATGGATGGTTTTCAATTCCATCTACCTCTTATTCTCATTGTGTTGGCAACCTCAGTGGGGGTACTGACAACAGTCTATGCCGCGTATTATCTCAACAGATATGAGCGGACTAAACAGGTGGTGACGTTTACTGTCTTAGCAACAACGATAACGATATGGACATTTTTCGCCCTATTACAGTTGACTGCAACTACCTACGGTCAGTCTTATTGGGCGTACAAAATGCTCCACTTCGGGTCGTTCACCACTGCACCTGCGGTGCTCTTGTACGGGCTTTCGATGGGAAACGCACGCAGATGGGTGAATTGGAAGACGACCGCTGTTATCGTATTATTGTTATCACCGGTCTTTGTCTTGTTGTTCACCGATCCGACGCCTGCCCTTTTTGAAAATCCTCAGCTTATCTCGTTTGGTGCGTTCTCGGTCATTGACCACGGGAACAGTCTCCTGTATATTTCGTATTTATCCGCGTTCTACATCATCGCGACAATCGGACTCTCCTATATCGTCTACCAGACGTGGTCTGACCAGAGTCTCAGTCCGAGTCAGACTGCGATTCTTGTCTCCGCCATCTTTGCTCCAATGCTGTTGTCCGTCGCACATACGTTCTCACTCCTTCCGTTCGAGACGCCAGGAACGATTTTGACACCTACCTCATTTTCTGTGGGGATGGCAGGAGTTGGCTACGCAGCGTTCCGCTACGAGACCTTCGACACGAAGGCACTAGCTCGCTCCCGAACAATCGAGAATATGCGCGAGGGGTATTTACTTGTCGACACCACTGGGAGAATTATCGATGCCAATCAGAGTGCTCGGTCATTGCTTGGCGTTGAGAGCCCACTTACTGGGATGCAACTCTCCGATCTGATCCCTACAAGAGACGGACAGGTGCTGGGGGAAGTAGAGACCACCCCATCGTTTGAAACGCAGGTCGAGATGGGAACCGAAACACGAACCCTTGAGATCTCTTCCTCTAATTTCACCACTCAGACTGACCAGACACTGGGTACATTATTGGTAATTCAGGATATCACGACACGCAAACAGGCCCAACAGCAATTGGAAGAGCAACGCAACAACCTCGAGTTGCTAAATCAGGTTTTGCGACACGACATCCGGAATGACCTGCAGGTAGTGGCTGGGTATGGCGACCTTCTGACGGACTATGTTGATGAGGACGGAGCTGAATATCTCACCACGCTACGGGAGAGCGCGAACCATTCAGTTGAGTTGACCAAGACAGCACGAGATATGGCCGACGTGATGCTCTCACGGGAGGATGCACAGCCGCAGGGTCAGGTCAACCTCCGCAACACACTTGAGCAGGAACTTGAGAAGATCGAATCTGAGTATCCAGACGCACACATCGTGGTCGAAGGGGCACTGCCCGCAGTGCAGATCCAAGCCAACCAGATGTTAGACTCAGTATTCCGGAATCTCCTGTCGAATGCTGTCCAGCACAACGATAAAGAAGTACCAGAGGTCTCGGTGTCGGCAACGACCCACGATATGAGAGCTGTCGTCCGCATTGCAGACAACGGCCCTGGGGTGCCTGACAGCCAGAAACAAGAAATCTTCGGGGAGGGTGAGAAAGGGCTCGACAGCTCTGGAACGGGGCTTGGCCTTTACCTCGTCCAAGAGCTAGTCACTCACTACGGCGGTGAGGTCTGGGTCGAAGACAATAATCCAGAAGGTGCTGTGTTTGCCGTCGAATTGCCGCTGGCCAATACGTCATAGCACACGAATCGTCCCTTTACAGGCCGCCAAGGCGAATGCCACGGGGATTGACTCCCGGGCAATTCACCAATCAGCACGCTCGCTCTAGTGGTTGCTCCGCATACTCAGGCCGCGAAAGGGACGCCGTAACAGGCGTTCCGTGACGACCGCGTCCGAAAACTCACCAGAGCGCGTAGGCAGCGACAGCGAGAGCAACGACGGTCCAGCCGACGAGTGAGAGCACTCCGACAGCCGGTGCGACCGCGGCGGTCGCCTCGACCGTCGCCGCGTCGAGGACGGTCGCGAAGACGAGTCCTCGATACGCGCCGCCAGGACCGAGTGCGACGGCCGTCGGCAGGCCGCCAACGTCGAGAAAGCCCCGCTGCAGGGCCGCAAGCGCCCCGACGTCAGCGCCGACTGCCAGGACCGCCCAGAGACCGAGCGCCAGGCCGACGGCGCTCTTGGCACTGCGAGCGACTGCAGAGACGGCGAGTGCACCGGCCAGCGCGGCGAGGCCCAGAAGCGTCGCGACGGCGACGAACCGAGCGAACAGAAGCGGCGAGTCCGCACCGCGCTGGGCGGCGTAGATCGGCGACGTGCCGTCACCCGAGAGCACGACGAAGACGAGCGCGGGGAGCGCTGCGGCGGCGACGCCGAGCGCGAGGATCACGCCACGGCCGAGAAACGTCCCCAAAACGATCGACGACCGCGACGGTGGGAGCGTGGCGTGAACGGCCAGTTCTCCGCGTTCCCGATCGGAGACGAACACGCGATAGCCGATCGCGAATGCGAGGACGGGGACCAGCAGTTCGACCGGCGTGAGGAGGTCGACGACGGTCGGGACGTAGCCGGACGCGTGGCCGCCGCCGGCCCACGTGAATCCGAGCAGGAGGAGCGAAAAGCCGACGAAGAGGACGAGCGTGCCCCGGTTTCGCGTGACAGTCTTGACCTCGCGACGGGCGATAGCGGTGACGTGGCCCCTGTTGAGGGCGATTGCGCGTAGCGAGCCGACCGCGCTCATACGGGTTCACCACCAGAGGCGCGACCGGGGTCAGCCGTCTCTCGACCGCTCCGAACGGTCGTCTCGCCGTCGACAGCGTCGTCGTAGGCCGTCGCGAACGCTGTTCCCTCGATCGGGAGTGTTCGGTCGGCCTGCAACCGCCCGCGGTCGAGGAGCAGCGCGCGGTCGGCAACGCGCTCTACGGTCGGCAAGTCGTGTGTGGCGACGACGACGCCGCAGTCCTCGCCGGCGAGCGTCGCACAGCTCTCGAAGACCCGTCTGGTCATCGTGCGATCGAGGCCGCTCGTGGGTTCGTCGAGGACGACGAGATCGGGGTCGCCGACGCCCGCGACCGCGACGCCGAGTAAGCGCAACATACCGCCGGAGAGCGCGCCGACGCGTCGGTCGGCGACGTGCGCCAAGCCGACCCGATCGAGCAGTTCCTCGGGCGTTGGCCCGTCACCGACGAGCGCGTCGTAGTACCGGACCGTCTCGCCGACCGTCAGGTCGTCCCGAGGGCGGAACGACTGCGGGAGGTAGCCGACCGCGTGCGTTCCCTCCGTCACCGGATACGCGACCGTGCCGCTCGTCGGGGTCGCGACGCCCGCGAGCGTCCGTAAGAAGGTCGACTTGCCGCCGCCGTTCGGGCCGACGACAGCCGTCACCGATCCCGGATGGATCGACGCGGAGACACCGGCGAGTGCCGAGACAGGGCCGTACTCGCAGGCGACGTTCGAGGCGGTCACGACTGGGTTGTCCGTCATCTATCGAAGTTCGTGGTCACGAGTGAGTCGTTCATCATACGTTGAGAGTCGTTTCGCGCGACCGCCAGCAGGTCGGGGTTCACGGGCGTGGCGGCCGGCCGCTGGTCGACAATGCCGCCGCTGCGCATCCCGGGGACGGTGCCGCGAAGTTCGCGGAGGGCGACGAGACCGGGCGACTCCGAGAGGAGACGAGTTCCCGGCGCACCGTACCGTGCGTCGACGGCGCTCGTCGGGCGATACGAGCGATCGACGGCGTCGACTGGGCCGCCCGCCGCTCGCGCCCAGTAGTTCCCGCCCCCGGCGCTCGACCAGACGCGCGTCGCGCCACCGGTTGCATCCGCGGGCCGGTCGTTGTCCACGAAGTCGTTGGCGAGGACGCGGTTGGAGGCGACGATCCCGGTCGCGTCGGCCCCGACGCCGTTCCGCAGGAGGACGTTGTGTTCGTACAGCGAGCGCCGCGTTCCGATCTCCAGGCCGACCTCGTTACCGACGAGCCGGTTTCGCGCGACGTAGGAGTCGCTGCCGGCCGTGACGATCCCCCGACCCGAGTCGCGAACGTCGTTGCCAACGAGCGCGTTCCCCGAGGGACGAGTCATCACGACGAGACCAGTGTCGGTGTCGCGGGCGACGTTCTCGGCGAGCAGCGTCCCGGAGGTGAACATCAGGTGCGTCCCGAAGCGGACGTCCCGCATACGGCTGTCACGGACGACGAGGCCGTTCGACCGGTGGGAATAGACGCCGTCGAGCGTCCCGCTGAACGTCGAGTGCTGTACGACCGCCGACGTCGCTTCCATCGCCATCACGCCCATATAGCCCGCGCCGTCGGTCGCGGTTCCGTGAACGGTGACGTCCTCGACGAGCGTCTCGTTCGTCTGCCGGAGCAAGACGCCGTTCGACGGCGTCCGCACCGTGACGTCGGCGACCAGAGCCCCGGAAGTGTTCACGAACGCGACGCCGGCGTCGCCGCGGCCGTACGTCTGCCTGACGTGCGTGTCCCACGCCTCGCTCCCGTTACCGACGTCGATAGTCTCCGTCCCGACCTCTGTCACCGCGAGGCCGACGACGGCGACGCGGTCGCTCGTCACTGTAACGCCGGTCCCGTTCGACCCGGCCGAGACAACGGTTTCTGGGCCCGCCCCGCGGAGCGTTATGGGGTGGTCGATCCGAACGCGTTCTCGATACGTTCCGGGTGGGACGTAGACGGTCGTATTCGGTGGCGCGGCGTCGACGGCGCGCTGGATGCTGGGTGCGTCCTCACCGACGACCTGCGAGACGGGGCGGTCTGCGAGTGACCTGACCTCCGCAGCGGTCCGATTCGCCGCCTGGTCCCTGGATTCGACGGTCTCGGGCCACGAACGTGTGCGAGACGGGCCGTCGATTCGCTCGCGGACGGTCGCCCACGACCAGACTGTCGCGTCGGAACCGACGCGCTCGGCGAACTGCCGGGCGCCCGCCGCGTCGCTGAACGGGACGATGGCACGCCCACGCGACTGCCCGGCCGAATCGGAGCGCTCGGGGACGATCACGTAGTGTGCATCGGCCGCTGTGGTCCACCCCGGGCGGCCCGCAGTGGGGACCGGATACCCGGCGTCGCTCACCGTCGGCGACGTCCCGGCGAAGTCGCTGACGAAGACGCCGAGCGGCGGACCGAACCGCTGAGTGTGGCCCTCGCGACCGAGCGCGGCGACGAGCGAGCCGATACCGTAGTAGCCGACGACCGTCTCGAACTGGGCGTAGGAGACCTGCGCTTTCGGGACGACAGCCCCCGCAGCCTGTGTCTCACGGACAGTCTCCGCCGTCAGACCGGAGCTAGCTGTGGTGCCGAACGAGACGGGCTCGGGGTCGTGGGTCGCGTCCGCCACGAACGCGCCGCCGTACGCGGTCACAAGGATGAGCACGGCGGCGGCGAGGGCGGCGTCCCGACGCATCAGTTTACTCGAAGAAGCTCGCGCGGTACTGCTCGGCGAGGTCGCGGTCGAAGGCGTCGAAGCCGACGACGTCCTCGGCCGTCAAGTCGTCGTACTGCTCGACGTACGCCGTCGCGTCGGCCTCTGTATCGAACGCCAGCGGATTGATCCGCATCGGGTCGTCGACTCGCTCTGAGTCCATCTCCAGGACGTAGGAAGCCGCGAGACCGTCGATCCAGTCGGTGGTGTCGTGGTCGTGGACGAACGCCGCCGCAATCGACGCATCGGCGTACGCCTCCTCGAAGTGACCCGGATCGGCCGCGAACGACGCCATACAGCCGTTCGAGCAGAAGAATTTCGGCTCGGAGGACTCGTACTGGAGTTGGGCGTTGTAGTCCGGGAACTTCGCGGGCTTCATATTACAGACCGCACAGTTTGCGTCCTCGGGGACTTCGAGCGCGCTGAGTGAGGCTTCGCCGGTCTCGGTCGTCGTCGGTTCCGCGGTCGGCGTCGCCGTGTCCGTCTGCGTCGAGGTGGCCGTCTCAGTCTCCGTCGTCCCGCCGTCGCCAGTGCCGCTACAGCCTGCAAGCGCGAGTGTGAGTACCGCCCCGCCCGCACCGAGCGCGCGGCGACGAGTCAGTCCGTCGTTGTCGTGTGAATCTGACATAGACGAACGTAGCGTCGCTGCCCTGAAAGCCGATGTGGTAGGATCGTCGAAGACCGCCGGACGGAATCCGAGACGCCTATGTCGATGCAGTACCGAAGCGAGATATCGAAGTCGCTGTGCAGAAGTGTTAATCTATCTCTTATTTTTTAATAATCACTGTGAATTTTGCCCGGGTAAATAGCAGATGAATTAATAAGACGTGGATCCCACCGATCTAGTAATGACAGGTTCGGCGCGCGGCGGCCGGGACGCCGGTCGTCCGAATTCGCAGGACGAAGGCGGCGGACGAGAGGGTGGGGCGTCCGCGGGCAGCGACGGTGCGGCCGCGACGTTCGACGTCCCCGATATGGACTGTCCCTCCTGTGCGGGAAAGGTCAAGCGTAGCGTATCGAAACTCGACGGGATCGAGGACGTAGACCCCCGTATCGCGAGCGGACGCCTCACCGTCACCTACGATGCGGGCGCGACGACCGCAGACGACATCGAAGACCGGATCGAGAAAGCGGGCTACCGCGTCGAAGGACGCAGCGAGGCGACAGTCAGCCTCTCGGTTCCGGGTATGGACTGCGCCTCCTGCGCCGGAAAGGTCGAAAGCGCGCTCGACCGCGTCGAAGGAGTCGAAACACACGAAACCCGACCGACGACCGGGAGCGTGAGCGTCGCCTACGACGAGCGCGCGGTGTCGCCGGACGACCTCGTGAGCGCGGTCGAGGGTGCTGGCTACGAGGTCACTGACGCGAAGGGACAGGGCGGAGACGGTGAGGGCCACGGACACAGCCACGGCGTGGGGGGCGAGGAGGGCGGTCGGGACTCGATCTGGACGAGTTCACGCGCGGTGAAAACGTGGATCAGCGGCGTCTTCCTGACGATCGGCCTCGCCTTCGAGTTCTTCCTCCCGGGATCGAACGCGCAAGTCGCGAGCGTGCTGGGAACAGAGTTGCTGATCGCTGACGTGCTCTTTCTCCTGGCCGTCGCCACCGGCGGGCAGGCGATCCTCCGAAACGGCTACTACTCCGCGCGGAACCTGAATCTCGACATCGACTTCCTGATGTCGGTGGCGATCGTCGGCGCGCTGCTGGCGAGTCTGGCGTTCGGCGAGGCGCTGTACTTCGAGGCGGCGACGCTCGCGTTCCTCTTCAGCGTCGCCGAGTTGCTGGAGCGGTACTCGATGGATCGCGCCCGCAACTCGCTCAGAGAACTGATGGACCTCTCGCCGGACGAAGCCACGGTGAAGCGTGGGGACGGCACCGAGACGGTGCCCGTCGAGGCCGTCGAACCCGGCGACGTCGTCGTCGTACGCCCGGGCGAGAAGATCCCGATGGACGGCACGGTCGAGACCGGCGGAAGCGCCGTCAATCAGGCTCCGATCACGGGCGAGAGCGTGCCGGTCGACAAGACCGTCGGCGACGATGTGTATGCCGGGTCGATCAACGAAGACGGCTACCTGGAGATCCGCGTCACGGCGGCGGCGAGCGACAACACGCTCTCGCGCATCGTCGAGATGGTCGAGGACGCCCAGTCGAAGAAGACCGAGCGCGAGCAGTTCGTCGAGCGCTTCTCGGCGTACTACACTCCGGTCGTGGTCGCGTTCGCGGTCGTCGTCACGCTCGGGACGCCGTTCGTCTTCGGCGTCGGCTGGCCGACGGCCGTCGTCTACGGCCTGACGCTGCTCGTACTCGCCTGTCCCTGTGCGTTCGTCATCTCGACGCCTGTCTCCGTCGTGTCTGGAATCACGAGCGCGGCGAAAAACGGGGTGCTCATCAAGGGCGGGTCACACCTCGAAGCGATGGGCGCGGTCGACGTCGTCGCGTTCGACAAGACCGGGACGCTCACGAGCGGCGAACTCACCGTCACCGACGTCGTCCCGCTGAACGGGAACTCCGAGGCGGAGGTCCTCCGGTGCGCTCGCGGACTCGAAGAGCGCAGCGAACACCCGGTCGGAGAAGCCATCGTCGCCGCAGCGAACTCGGCTGGCGTCGACGGGCGCACGGTCGACGACTTCGAGAGTCTCACTGGAAAAGGCGTCCGCGCGACGCTCGACGGAACGCCCCACATCGCCGGCAAACCGGGGCTGTTCGAGGAACTCGGCTTCGACCTCGAACACGTCCACGCGACCACGGACGGCGGCGTCGTGACCCAGACGGCCCAGGAGATCTGCGAGCGCAACGACTGCGTCGACCTCCTCCACGGCACCGTCCCCGAACTCCAGTCGGAAGGAAAGACCGTCGTTCTCGTCGGAACAGCGGACGAACTGGAGGGGGTCATCGCCGTTGCCGACGAGGTCCGACCCGAAGCCGAGCGCGCCGTCGCCCGACTGAAAGAACTCGGCGTCTCACGGACGGTGATGCTGACCGGCGACAACGAGCGGACGGCGCGCGCGATCGCCGAGCGGGTCGGCGTCGACGAGTACCGTGCCGAACTCCTGCCCGAGGAGAAGGTGGATTCGGTCCGGGAACTCATCGACACCTCCGAGGACGGCGGCGTAGCGATGATCGGCGACGGCATCAACGACGCGCCGGCGCTGGCGACGGCCACGGTGGGTATCGCGATGGGCGCAGCGGGGACGGACACGGCGCTAGAAACCGCCGACATCGCGCTGATGGCCGACGACCTCGCGAAACTGCCGTACCTCTACGAACTCGCGAACGACGCGAACGGCGTCATTCGACAGAACATCTGGGCCAGCCTGGGCATCAAGGCGCTCCTGGCGGTCGCCGTGCCGTTCGGCTACGTTCCGATCTGGTTGGCAGTGCTGGCGGGCGACGCCGGGATGACTGTCGGCGTGACCAGCAACGCGATGCGGCTCGCGCGGTTGCGGCCCGAGGGCGAGTAAGAGGCACCCGGGCGGCGAGCACCGCTCGGATCGCTATTCCACGCGGAGACGGATGCCGATCCCATCAGTGTCGGCGATTTCGACACCGTCAGAGCGGTCGGTGACGGCGACACCTGCGTCCGCGAGACGCTCTCGAAGGGCCGCAAGCGCGTCACTACTCGGAACCACGATCTCGAACCACGCCAGTCCGCGGCCGCCCGCTGGCTCGGACCGTCCGTTCCACGTGTTGATCCCGACGTGGTGGTGGTAGTCGCCGGCAGCGAGAAAGAGCGCGGCGTCGCTGTCGATCTGGACGCCGAGGCCGAGCGTCTCGACGTAGAACTCACGGGCGGCCGAGAGTGACGTTGTCTCCAGGTGCACGTGGCCGAGATCGGTTCCAGCGGGTACGTCCGCAGCGCTGTCAGACTGAGAGACGATGGCGTCGACGTCGAGAGGCAGCGTCGACATCTCGACCGTGCCGTCGTCCGAACGCGGCCACTCCTCGCGCGGACGGTCACAGTAGATTTCGACCCCGTTGCCCTCCGGATCACTGAGGTAGAGCGCTTCGCTCACCAGATGATCCGACGCGCCCTCCAGCGTCCAGTGGTCGCGGACCCGTTCGAGAGCTGCACCCAGCGCTGTGCGCGATGGGACTCTGAACGCGGTGTGAAAGAGGCCGGCCTGCCGGTCAGTTCGCGGCGCGGCGTCTGCGTTGCGGAGCAACACCAAAAGCGGCGTGTCGTCGACGCCGAGGGTTGCGCGCGTCTCACCGCGGGACTGGACGGAGAGACCGACGACTGTCCGATAGAACTCGATCATCTCGTCGAGGTCGGCGACGCGAAGTGCAGACCGACCGAGCCGGGTCGCGTCCGGGAGAGGTGTGGGTGAGGCGGTGTTCGTCATTCGGTATCAGTACGTCGGAGATGTGGCGCTTGAAGCGTTTCGGTGTCGGCGACACCACCCGAGAAGTTCCGTGCCGGGACGAGCGATACGTGCAACCGCGTGCGCCGTCACACCAGCGTTCAAACCATCAGGGGGCCTACACCGAGTATGGCGACGCAGTTGACCGACGACGTGTGGCAGTTCGCGTTGCGCGGCGTCAACGCATATCTCGTCTTCGACGACGTGCCCACGCTGGTGGACGCGGGGACGCCCTTAGACGGGTCCGCGATCCGGAACGGACTCGATTCGGCTGGCGTCGAGGTGAGCGATATCGAACGAGTGCTACTCACCCACTACGACCTCGACCACATCGGGGCGCTCGCCGGGTTGACGCCGGAGTTAGACGCGACTGTGCACGCGGGACCGTTCGACGCAGACATTCTGACGAACCGGCGGTCGCCGCCCGTCACGAATCACAAGGGCGCGTTCCAGCGGCTCGCCAGCGTCTTCACGACCCATCCGTCACTCGACGTCGCCGCCGTCGACGACGGCGAGGAGGTCGGGACGTTCACCGCCTACCACACGCCCGGCCACACGCCGGGACACGTGGCGTACGTGAGCACCGAGCTCGACGTGGGATTGCTCGGCGATCTGGTCGCGGAATCCGACGGCGCGCTCGAAGCGTCCGGCTGGGCGATGAGTTACGACACGGCCCAGGTCCGCGAGAGCATCCGACGGCTTGCAGCGGACGCACCGCCGTTCGAGGTCGCATGTATGGGGCACGGAACGCCGCTCCGGAACGGCGGCAGCGACGCGCTCGAGGCGCTCGCACAGCGGTTGTGAGTTCCGAAGCAAGACGTCACGGTGTGAGATACGAAGTGAGACGTGCCGCGACCACCAGCGTCAGAGCACGTCGAGGACGACGATAGAGAGGTACAACTGCCCGAGACCGGCAAGGACGAGGAGTACCCCGGCGGCCTGCTTCAGATAGCCCGCGTACCGGCCCGCCCCGCGCCAGGCGGTCACGCCGGCGTCGGTGAGCAGCGTCACGCCGACGAGCGGGACCGCGACGCCCCCGGCGTAGGCTCCGAGGACGACGAGGCCGCGCGCGGGTGAGAGTGCCGACGCCTGCGCGATCACGCCGAGGAACAGCGGAACGACGCACCCCGCCGCGGCGACCGCGTAGACCGCACCGAAAACACCGAATCCGAGCAGCGATTCCGGGCGCTTCGGGAGTGGGATCGTCGGCGGCGTCCACCCCGAAAGGACCAACAGACCGAAGACGACCAGCATCGCGCCGATCAGCGGTTCGAACAGCGGCAACAACGAGGTGAGTCGCTGGCCGAGGGCGAACGCGAGCGACGCGATAACGCCGAGCGCGACGATTGCGCCCGCAGCGGCCGCGAGTCCCGAGACGAGCCCGGGCGTGTCGTCGTTCCGGCGGACGTAGTACCCGACGTATCCGGGCAGCAGCGGGAAGGCACAGGGCGCGAAGAACGTCGTCACGCCCGTGCCGGCGGCGAACGCGACGGTGCCGAAGAAGGCAGCCGACGTCACGTCTCTGCAAGGACGGCGTCGAGTTCGGTTCGGAGGTCCGGTGCACGAGTCAGACCGGCGTCCTGCCAGCGAATGGTGCCAGCGGCGTCGGTGACGACGAGATACGGGATCCCGCCGGCACCGAGTGCCGCCATCAGGTCACTGTCGGGGTCTAGGGCGACGGTCCACTCGCCGTGGTGTCGCCGCCACCACGCCCGGATGTCGTCGGCCGACAGTGTCCCGCCGATCCGCTCGTTGGTGACGGAGACGAACGCGACGCTGTCGCCGTACTCCTCGTAGACGGTCGAGAGTTCGTTCATCTGCTCTTTACAGGGCGCACACCACGTCGCGAACAGGTCGATTACCGTCGGCGTCTCGGGGACGGGAATCGCCGTCTCGCCGGCCTCTGATCCGCGAGCGTCGAGCGTCTCGAGGCGCATCGGGAGCCCCGAGTCGTCGCCGCCTGTGCCCGGCAGGTCGCCGCGGAGCGCCGCGACGCTGGCTCCCGTGAGCCCGAGCCCGCCGAGCGCGGTCAGGAGCTGTCGGCGGTTCATCGGTTTCTGACGGTTTCGAGGTCGTCGATGATCTGTTCGGGGTCCGGCGAGTCGGTTCGGTAGGCCCGCTCGACGTAGCCGTCGCTGTTCACGAGGTAGGTCATCGCCGAGTGCGCGAACATATACATATCCATATTATCGGGGTGTGTCCGCTGGAAGTTCACGCCGAACTGCTCCTGCACCACGGCTTTCGCCCGCGCTTTCGACTCGGGCCTGAGGAAGTGCCAGTTGCCAGCGTCGAGCGCGACGTTCATCTCCTCGCCGTAGGTTCGGAGGCGTTCTGCGTCGTCACGCTGCGGGTCGAACGTCACCGGGAAGAACGCGACTGCGTCGGCGTACTCCTGTTCGAGAGAGTGCGCTTGGACGTTCCGCATCGACTGGATCAACACCGGACAGACCGTGTTGCAGTGGCTGTAGAAGAACGTCAGCAGTTGAGGTTTCCCGACGGACCGAACGGAAACTTCGCCACCGTCGATTGGGTTCGGAAGCGTCGCGTCCGGGATGCGCTGCCCCCACGCAGGGTACGGGAGTTCCTCGCTCGTGTACTCGCGGTCCGGTTCAGGCAGGGCGACGTCGGGGTTCGAGTCCCCCAATCCGAGACAGCCCGCTGTGCCAAGCACGCCGGCGGTGGCCGCGCCGCGAAGGTAGGTCCGTCGCTGCATACTGATTGTCGTATCTCAGCGATACGGAGGCATAAGGCGAGTGGTCGTTCTCCGGCGCTGAAAACGGAGGGCTCGGGCTCCCGAGGAGGGGCGTGCGCGGCCGCTACTGGACCGACAGGTCGGCCACTGCAGCCCCGACGACGCCGACGCCGTAGCCGGGGATCGACGCGTCGCCGACCTGCCATTCGGCGTCGTCGGGGGCGTCCACCTCGATGGGGTCGCCGCTGAAGTTGAGCACCCACGTGTGGCCGTCGCGCTCGGCGGCGCGGACAGTCTCCGGGAGCCGGTCGCTGTAAGCGACGCCGCCGCGGTCGAGGAGGTCGGTGACGAGCGCGTCCGCCAGATCCGACTCGGGCCAGACGCCGCAGTAGGTGACCGAGCCGTCGCCGACGACGTGGTCGAGTACGGCTGGACGCCCACCGGCCGTTCCAGAGGTGTACTCACCGACCGCATCCGCTGTCTCCGGGCGGAGCCACTCGGCCCACGTCCGGTAGTCGTACGCGTCGCCGCGGTAGGTCAGCGTGGTGTCGACCGACTCGGGGAGACTCTCGTGTTGGTCGACGTGGCCGCCGACGAGCGACGCGAGCGGACCGGGTGCGAGGTCGGACTGGAGTCGATTGCCCGGCAGTTTGTACCCCGAGCGCGGCCCCAGAAGCAGGTGTCCGCCGTCGTCGACGTACGATTCGAGTCGGGTCGCAAGCGACTCGTCCGCGAGGTGGAGCGTCGGTGCGACGACGGCCTCGTAGCCGTCGAGGTCAGTCGCGGGCTCGACGACGTCGACCTGTACGCCTCGCGCTCGGAGGGCGCGGTAGAACGCGCCGACGAGCCCCCAGTAGTCGAAGTCGGGGGAGTGGGGTTGCTCGGCGAGCGCCCACAGGTCGTCGTAGGAGAACGTGAGTGCCACGGGCGCGTCGACACCGTCGAGGTCGCCGAGCGACTCGAACTCCGTGGCCGCGCGAGCGGCGTCCTCGTAGCCGCGGTCGGGCGAGCCGTCGTGTTTCCGCAGGCCGGCGTGGTACTGCTCTTGGCCCTGCCGACAGCGACGCCACCGGAAGTACGAGACGACGTTCGCGCCGTGGGCGACCGCCTGGTGGGCCCAGAGGCGCATCGCTCCCTCGCCGGGTTGCGGGCAGCGCGGCGGCCAGTTGACGTCACCGGGCTGTTGTTCCATCACCCAGAAGCCGGCCGGGCCCCGGTAGAGGTCGTGGTTGAGGCTCACCTGGTCGGGATCGCCCGCGCGGAGGCGGTCCTCGGTGACCGATTCGGTATTTCGGTCCTGTGCGAAGCCAGTCGGATAGGAGTCCCAGGTGGCGAAATCCAGCGATTCAGAGACGCTGAAGGCGTCGAGGGTGTCGAAGTGACCCATAAAGTTGTGCGTCACGAACCACTCGTCGTTCGCCTCACGGAGAACGTCCGCCTGCATCTCGTTGTAGTCGACGACGCTCGCGTTGGCGAAGCGCGCGTAGTCGAGCAGTCGCGAGGGGTGGTGTTCGGCCGCGGTGTGTCGCGGCGGCTGGAGTGCTGCGAAGGAGCCGTACTGCTGGCTCCAGAAGGTCGTGCCCCACGTCTCGTTGAGGTCGTCGACGCTCTCGTAGCGGTCGCGACACCACTCGCGGAACGCCGCGGCGCAGTCGTCGCAGTAGCAGCGGACCGTGTGGTGACAGCCGTACTCGTTGTCCGTCTGCCAGCCGACCACCGCGTCGACGTCCGCATAGTGCTCGGCCATCCGCCGAGCGACCCGTTTGCTCTCCTCGCGATACACCGGCGAGTTGAAGCAGTAGTGACGGCGACTGCCGAACTCGCGGGTCGTCCCGTCGGGCTCTTCCTGCAGGATCTCGGGATACTCGTCGATCAGCCACTTCGGCGGCGTCGCCGTCGGCGTACAGAGGACGACATCGATGCCGGCGTCGCCGAGCAGCGAGACGGCGGTGTCGAGCCACTCGAAGTCGAACGCGCCGCGTTCGGGTTCGAGCCGCCCCCACGAGAACTCGGCCATCCGCACGACTTCGATGCCGGCCTCGGCCATCTGTTCGACGTCCGTCTCCCAGCGCTCGCGCGGCCAGTGCTCCGGGAAGTAACAGACGCCGATGCAGGGCGTCGCCGTCGCCGACGCGTCCGACGCAGTGAGTGCGGGTGTCGGGCGGGCGGCCTCGTCGCTGTGCTCCTCGGAATCTCCGTCTGTGTCGTCAGTCATTCTCGTGTCTCGAATTCGAACTCGTTCGTGCCCGGTGCGGCGGTGAGTGTGATGGCATCGACGCCGTCAGCGGCGCCGGTACTGGTGTGCTCACTGTCGGAGTCGTTCCGGTCAGACTCACACAGTCGCCACGACTCCGGCACAGCAACGACCAACTCCATCGGCCTGTCGGCGTCGAGCCGCACCGACAGCGTGCCGTCGGCCCAGGTGACGTCGGCCACTTGCGATCCGGCGTTCGCGAGGTGATCCGCGCCGACGACCGTCGGGCGAGGATCGGGTGGGGCAGCCGTACAGTGGACGAGCAGGCAGCCGTGCGGGGCGACCTCGCGCTCGACTGGCCCACGGGCGAGACCGTTCGGCGAGTCGGTCGGTCCAAGCGCCGTCCAGGTGAACGCCGGTCGGTCCGAGTCCTGTGAGTCACCGGAATCGACGTACGCTGAAGGGTCGACGCGAACCCGACGCGGTTCGTCGCTCCAGTTGAACGCCGCGACGGCGACCGCCCCGTCAGCGGGGCGCTCGCAGACGACGCGGTCGGGGAACTCACCGTCGCCGACGCCGTGGACGCGGCCGTCCTCAACTGGTGGGAGCGTGCGCTCGAACAGCCGCCGGCCTGCGTCGTCGATCTCCGCGACGGCGTCGCTGAGGAAGTTCGACCCGCCCGTGAGTGCGACGAGCGCGGCGAAGGATTCCTGTTCGGGAACGGTGAGTTCCGTGGTTTCGCGCACGAGCTGGCAGTCGGGATCGTTCACCCACAGCCGGCGGTGACAGAACTGCCGGTTGAGGACGTTGCGGACGGCGTTCTCGTGGGCGGGTTGGCTCGCGCTGTCGCCCTCGCGCCGCCAGTAGGGCGCGGTGTCCGGCCCGATCCGCATCGCGTCGACGAGGCCGACGCTGGGGAAGCCGGGTGCCCCGCAGCCGAGGATGAAGGCGTCGCCGACGGCCTCGCGAATCGTCTCCAGACCGTGCCGATACGCTTCGGCTCGCGTCACGTCGCCGTGTCTGTCGCCTGGCAGGGCCGCGGCGTAGAGGAAGTCGAGTTTGAGGTACTCGAAGCCCCACTCTTCGACGACGGTCGCGAAGGTCTCGCGGAGCCAGGCGGTCACCTCGGGGTGCGTCGTATCCAGTGCGTACATCGGGCCGTGGCGCGCGCCGGCGTCGACGGGGTCACCCGCGTCGGTCAGCAGCCACTCGGGATGTTCGCGCGCCAGTCGTGAGTCGGCCTGGACGTAGAACGGCGCGAGCCACAGTCCGGGTTCGTAGCCCGCGGCCGCGACGTCGTCGCGCAGATCGCGCATCGACTCGAAGCCGTCGGCGAGCGTCCGCCAGTCGCCGAAGGCGGTCTCGTAGCCGTCGTCGAGTTGGACGACGTCGAGGTCGACGTCCCACTCGTCGAGGTCCGCGACGTTCGTTCGGACGTCGTCTGCAGTCACGTCGGTGAAGTAGTGGTACCACGAGCACCAGCCAGTGGGTGCCGTCTCGGGAACGCGCGCGTCCATCCGCTCGCCGACGTCGGCCGCGAGCGATTCGAGCCCCGCCGAGAGCGACTGACCCGCGTCGATCCGGAGCGTCGCACTCTCGCGTCGCTCACCGGGGCCGATCGCGACCCCGTCGAGCGGGCAGAGCGCCGTGAGCGCGGTCTGGTCTGCGTCGCGGTCGGCGCGAAGGTCGAACCGCGTCAGCGACGCGTCGTGATCGAGGAAGCCGAGCGTCAGCGTCCCCGGATCGCCAGTCAGCGCCGTGACGGCGTGGCTCGTCAGCGCGTCGTCCGGCGCGGCGAGATCGACCATTTGCGGGCGGCTCTTTGGAGTCTCCTCGGGGAACCGCTCGTCGAGTCGGAGCGTCGCCGTCGGCGACCACGACTGGTAGCCGTGGACGAAAACGCGGTCGGCGGGGCCGAACGGAACGGTCCCGTCGAGCACCTCGATCGCGTCGAGGCGAACGGGCTCTCTCGTGCGGTTCTCGACCGCGACGGTCAGGTCGATAGCATCGCCGCCGTGATCGCCACGGTCTCGATCCGCGGCTTCGACCGACACGTCGACGACGAGTCCATCGCGGTCGCCGTCGCTGTGGGCGTCCTCGTTGTCGGCGAGTCGGAGCCCGAGGGACCCCGAAAAGAGCGTTTTCGGAGTTACGTCCGAATCCAGGGCATCGGCACCAGCTTCGATCGTGAGCCGACCGGTGTCGGGATCGTACGCGACCGCGGTGTGTCCGAGGTCGACCCGCGTCACTCCTGTCCCTCCCGGCGAGCGCGATAATCAGGTAACGTATTGTCCTGCATCACGGCCGTGCGACCGCCGTCGACCAGGAGGTTCGCGCCCGTGACGAAGCCGGCCTCGTCGCTCGCGAGGAACGCCACCGCGGCGGCGACGTCTTCGGGCGTGCCGATTCGGCCCACGGGGTGGATCGACTCGATCTCGCGGCGGTCGGCGTCGTCCATCTCCGCGAGCGTCCGCTCGATGGCGACCCAACCGGGGTTGACGGTGTTGACCCGGATGTGCGGGCCGAGATCGAGCGCCATCGCGCGCGTCATTCCGTTAATGCCCGCTTTCACGGCGTTGTACGGGAACATCCCGGGCATCGTCAGGAACGCGTGATTCGAGGAGGTGTTGACGATCGCTCCCCCGTCCATCCGCGCGGCCGCTTCCTTGGCACACAGCCAGAACGACCGGAAGTCCGTCTCGACGACGAACTCCCAGTCCTCGCGCGTCGCCTCCGTGACGCCGGTGTTCGTCTCGACGCCGGCGTTGTTCACGAGCACGTCGAGGCCGCCGTAGGTGTCGACGGTCGCATCGAACAGCGCGGCGATGTCGTCGGGGTCGCGCATATCGGCGCGGACGAACGCCGCCTCGCCGCCGTCCGCTTCGATTTCGGCGACCGTCGCCTCGCCTGCGTCACGGGTGCGGCCCGTGACGACGACCTTCGCGCCCTCGCTGGCGAGTCGCTTCGCGACGCCCGCGCCGATGCCGCGGGTCGAGCCAGTGACGACGGCGACGCGGTCGGTGAATCGTTCCATCCCCACAGTCACCACTCCGCGACGCTGCCGTCCTCGTGCCGCCAGACGGGGTTGTGCCAGTCGACCTCGTCGGCGAGGTCGCGGACGCGCCGCTCGTCGATCTCGATCCCGAGGCCGGGATCGGTCGGCAGTTCGACGTAGCCGTCGCGGTACTCGAACACCGAGGGGTCCGCGAGGTAATCGAGGACGTCGCTCTGCTCGTTGTAGTGGATGTCGAGGCTCTGCTCTTGGATGAGCACGTTCGGCGAGCAGGCGTCGACCTGCACGCAGGCCGCGAGCGCGATCGGTCCGAGCGGGCAGTGCGGGGCCATCGCCACGTCGTAGGCCTCGGCCATCCCGACGATCTTCTTCACTTCGGTGATGCCGCCGGCGTGTGAGAGATCCGGCTGGATCACGTCGACTGCGCCGTCCTCGAAGACCTCCTTGAAGTCCCAGCGGGAGTACATCCGCTCGCCCGTCGCGATGGGCGTCGTCGTGTGCTCGGCGAGCTCCGGCAGACAGTCGTTGTGTTCGGGCAGTACCGGCTCCTCGATGAACATCGGATCGTACGGCTCAAGCGCCTTCGCGAGACGCTTGGCCATCGACTTCGAGACGCGACCGTGGAAGTCGACGCCGATGTCGACCTCGGGGCCGACGGTCTCGCGGACGGTGGCGATCCGTTCGCGCGCGGCGTCGATCGCGCCGGGGGTGTCGATCCGGCGAAGTTCCGCCGTCGCGTTCATCTTGAGCGCGCTGAACCCCTCGTCGACCTTCTCCTGGGCGGCCTGTGCGACGCCTTCGGGCCGGTCGCCGCCGACCCACTGGTAGACGCGTACGCGATTGCGTGCGCGACCGCCGAGCAAGTCGTAGACGGGCGCACCGAACTCCTTGCCCTTGAGGTCCCACAGCGCCTGGTCGATGCCCGCGATGGCGGACATCAAGACCGGCCCGCCGCGGTAGAACCCGCCGCGGTACATCGTTTGCCAGTGGTCCTCGATCGGCGCGGGGTCTTCACCGAGGAGGTAGGTGTCGAGGAGTTCCTCGACGGCCGTCTCGACCGTTCGCGCGCGGCCCTCGACGACGGGTTCGCCCCAGCCGACGCGGCCGTCGCTGGTCTCCAGCCGGAGGAAGAGCCACCGCGGCGGGACCTGATAGAGATCGTAGTCGACGATGCGGGTCATTCGACCGCCTCCTCGAGCGCCTCGTCGGTCTCACTCGGCCGGGTGTCCGTGTCGGCTCCCCGGTCTGGAATCTCGCCGTCGTCTTTCGTCTTCAAGGCATCGCCGGTGTCGGGATCGAACAGATACAACGCCGATTCCTCGAAGGCGAACTCGACCGTCTCGTCGGGTTGCGGCCGCTTCGTGGGGTCGATACGGGCCGTGATATCGTGATCGCCGAGCGTGGTGTAGAGGAAGTTCTCGTTGCCCATCGGTTCCAGAACGTTCGCGACCATCGGAATACCGTCGTCGACGAGGGTGATGTCCTCGGGACGGATTCCCACGCGGACCGTATCGAGGCCCTCGACTGGCGAGGCATCCGAGAGGTGGTAGGTGAACCCGCCCGGACCGTCGAGGCGCGAGCCGTCGACGGTGGCTTCGAAGACGTTGATGCTCGGCGAGCCGATGAAGTCCGCGACGAACTCGTTGACCGGGGACCGATAGACCTCTTCGGCGGTCCCGACCTGCTGGAGTCGGCCATCGTTCATCACCGCGATCCGATCGCCCATCGCCATCGCTTCGGTCTGATCGTGCGTCACGTACACCGTCGTCACGTCGAGATCGTGCTGCAGCGTCTGCAGTTCCGTCCGCATCTGCGAACGGAGCTTCGCGTCCAGGTTCGAGAGCGGTTCGTCCATCAGGAACGCCGCCGGATCACGGACGATCGCGCGGCCGAGCGCGACTCGCTGCTGCTGGCCGCCGGAGAGTTCCTTCGGCTTGTCGTCCAACAAGTCCTCGATACCGAGCATCGCGGCGACGTCTTCGACCTGTTGGTCGATCTCGGCCGCCGACTGCTGGGTCGACAGTTTCAGCCCGAAGCCGATGTTGTCTCGGACGTCCATATGGGGGTAGAGCGCGTAGTTCTGGAAGACCATCGCCACGTCGCGTTCGCGGGCCCTGAACTCGGTCACGTCGCGGTCGCCGAACAGAATCCGACCGCTCGTGACGTCTTCGAGCCCCGCGATACAGCGCAGTGTGGTGGTCTTCCCGCAGCCGGACGGCCCCACGAGGACGAGGAACTCGCCGTCTTCGATCTCTAGATCGACGTCCTCGACCGCGAGGACGGCCTCCTCGCCGGAACCGAACTCCTTCCGTACCGTATCTAATGTGATGCCTGACATAGTTTACTCCTTGACAGATCCTGCGAGAATCCCGCTGACGAACTGTTTCTGTAGGAACAGGAACAGTATGAAGATCGGGATGATCGAAAGCGTTGCAGCGACCATAATCTGGTCGTAGTAGACGCGCTGGGCGCCGACGAGCTGATTGATCGCGACCGGGATCGTGTACTTGCCCTGATCGAGGATGACGAGCGGGAACAGAAAGAGGTTCCACTGGAACAAGAACAGAATGATCGACAGGGCCGCCAGCGACGACTTCATCGTCGGCAGCGCGATCTTGTAGAACAGTTGGAACTCGGTCGCGCCGTCCATTCGCGCGGACTCCAAGAGGGCATCGGGGATCGAGCGCATATTCTGGCGCATCAGGAAGATCCCGAGCGGGTTCGCCGCCCACGGGAGGATGATCGCCCAGTAGTTGTTCGTCAGCCCGAGTTGGCTCATAAGCAGGAACAGCGGGATGACGAGCAACTGAATCGGGAGGATCAGGGTCGCCAGGATGGCGTAGAAGATCGGCTTCTTGAACCGGAACTCGTACTTTGCGAAGGCGAAGCCGGCCATCGAACAGAGCAAGAGCGACAGCAGCGTGTAGACGCCCGCAACGAAGATACTGCTCTCGATCGCACCCATATTCCAGAGGTTCCAGAAGTCGTAGGCGATGTAGAACGGTCCCAGATCGATATAGTGGGTCATCTCGCCGACGTGGCCGACGAACTGAACGTTCTCGCGCGCCTGCAACGACTGGAAGTTCGCGAAGAAGCTATCGCCCGGGGCGAGCCGCGGCGACGTCGACGAGAGGAACTGCGACTCCTTGAGCGTCGACGCGACGAAGATCCAGTACAGCGGCACGAGCGTCAGGATCGCACCGAGGAGGATGAACGCGTACGTGAGGAACTGCCAGACCGCCTCGCGGCGAGTCTCTTCACGCATCGCTCTCACCTCCGACGTTGAGCTGGATCGCCGAGAGGACGCTCACCACGCCGATGAGGACGTACGTGAGCGCGCTGGCGTACCCGAGACGGAAGTCGATGAACGCCGTCTGGTAGATGTACTGGACGATGGTGATCGTCGAGTCCAGCGGCGCGCCGCCGCCGTTGATGATGACCGGTTCGCTGAACAGTTTGAACGTCCCGATCGTCGACGTCACGAAGACGAAAAGCAGGACGGGGCGCAGTTGCGGGACGGTGACGTACCGGAACTTCTGGATCCGGGTCGCGCCGTCGATTTCGGCCGCCTCGTAGAGCTGCTGGGGGATGTTCTGCAGCCCCGCGAGCAGGATGATCATATTGTAGCCGGTCCAGCGCCACGTGACCGCGCCGACGATCGTCATTCGCGACCAGAACGAACTGGTCAGCCACGGGATCGCCGGGAGGCCGATCGACGTCAGGACGTAGTTGATGAGTCCCGCATCCTGCATCATCAGGAGGAACACCGTCGAGTACGCGACGAGGTTGGCCGAGACCGGCAGCGCGAGCACGGTCCGGAAGACGCCGCGGAGTCGGACGAACGAGGCGTCTAGCGCGACGGCGAAAAGCAGCGCGAGCGCCACCATCAGCGGGACCTGGACGACGAGAATGAACGTCGTATTGAAAAGCGCCTGGTGGAACAGCGTGTCCGAAAACATCGCGATGTAGTTCTCCAGGCCGATGAATCGCAGGTCCGCGATGCTCGTCAACCGGTAGCTGAAAAAGCCGGTATCGATCCACAGGAGCGTGTCGTTGCCGACCCCCTCGAAACGGAAGAACGAGAGGTAGAACGTGTAGACGATCGGGAACGCGAGGAAGATCCCGAAGAGGAGAAACGCCGGGAGCAAGAACAGATACCCGACGATCCCCTCACCCGGCGTTGGCAGTCGCTCGCCGACCGACTGGCGGGCGAACCGCAAGCGGTCGCGTAACGACGGCTCCGTCCCCGAGAGAGAGTCGCGAGTGGCCATCGGTCGTCCTCAGGCGAGGTCGCGATCAGTTCGGTCAGCCACCTGTGACGCCGCGGCGTCGACGGCCTCTTTGGGCGTCTTGTCGCCGGCCATCATATCTCGGAAGTGCGTGTTGATCGCCTTGGTGACTTCGGGCGTGTCGATCGTGTAGCGGTAGGGTTTGATGTTCGGCGCGATCTCCGCGAACATACGGCCCGCAGGCTGTCCGTCGAGGAACGCGTGCGGGTCGTCGTAGGCCTCGGATTCGTAGGTCGTCTCCAGTGCCGGGAAGAGACCGTACTCGCGGTACATCGTGAGCTGGCTCTCCTCGCGACCGAGGGCGTAGGCCATATAGTCCCACGCGCGCTTGGCCTTCTCTTCTGAGACCTGCGCGGGAATCGTGAGGTTCGAGCCGCCCCAGTTGGTCGCGCGGGAGCCACCGGATTCGACCGCCGGCGGCTTGAAGACGCCCCAGTTTCCGGACGTGTCGCCGAGTTCGGCCTTCAGCGTGCCCTCCATCCACGCACCGGCGGTCAGGCTCGCAGTCGTCCCGTCGCCGAACGCCGTGAACCACGACGACGACCACGAGGCGAGGTCGTTTGCGACGCCCGAGTCGCGGATGCGCTTGAGGATGCGGGCCACCTGCAGGCTCTTGTCGGAGGCGATGTTGACCGCGCCGTTCTGCGTGAACGGCTGGCCGCCGATCTGCCGGAACATCATCCGCCAGAGGCCGTCGTAGTCGTTCGACGGGAGGTTGAGCAGATACTGATCGTCCGGGAGCTTCTTGCCCTCCTCGATGTACTGGTCCCACGTCTCGACGCTCTCGACGTCGATGTCGTACTCGTTCATCACGTCGCGGCGGTAGAACGTCCCGACCGGGCCGATGTCCCACGGGAGCGCGTAGGTGCCGCCGTCCTTCTCCAGCGGGCCCCACTTCCCGGAGACGAAGTCGCCCTTGATGCCCGCCTCGTCGAGCCAACCGGAGATGTCGCGCAGGCCGCCCGTGTCGACCCACGAAGCGGCGTCGACGCTCTCCATCATCGAGGCTGCCGGCGCGCCGGAGCCGGAGAGAAGGGTCGATTTGAACTTGTCTTTCAGGTCGGACCGACCGATCTGGTTGATCGAGACGTCGCCGCCGTTGGCTTCCTCGTAGGGTTCATCGAGGAGGTTCAGGGCCTTCGCCGCGACGTCCCAGCCCCACACCTCGGCCGACTGCGCCATCGCCGCCTGGGCGGCCGTCGTTGTCGACCCGCCCGCGTCCGTGCTGCCGCCGCTCGCCTGCGTCGCCGTCGAGTCGGACGAGGGATCGCCCGTGCCGACACAGCCCGCCAGACCCGCGAGGCCCGCGAGGCCAGCACCCTTGAGGACGTTACGACGACCGACCGATCTTCTGTCATCATTTGTCATACTGAGTCTCACATCACACATAGGAGATTATATACTTAAAAGTTTGGTATATTAGTCTGTGAAACCCCGTTAGGAGGCTTCTAAAGCTGTTTTTACATAGGTGGAAGTATGTATTCATAACAAACTCGTTTGTTAATAGTGAACGGTAGCGAAAGGGACCGAAGTCGAATTACGGTTGTTTGAGGCGCTCTACCCGGTCGATATCGCAAATTCTGCCGCCCGAATAACCTTCACAATCTATCATAAATTCGCTCGTTTTGTTTTCCATCGCTGAACAGTATTTAAGTAGTTCCGGAACTGAGACGGATTCGTGACCGAGTATCCAGTCGGCGCAACGCACACCACAGCTCGGATCGTGAGCGCACTCGCCGGCGGGCGGGAGGCCGGGGTAACGGAACTCGCAGAAGAATTGTCGGTCTCGAAAGCGTCGGTGCACAACCACCTCGTCACGCTGGAACGGCTGGGTGTCGTGCTTTCATCGAACGGTCGGTACCGACTCGGACTGCGATTTCTGGACCTCGGGATCGGTGTCCGAGACGGGATGACACTGTACCAGACGGCGTATCCGGAAGTGAACGGGCTCGCCGAATCCACCGGCGAGTCGACGGCACTCGTCGTTCCTGAACACGGAGAAGCCGTCCACGCGGCCGTCGAAGACGCCGAACGCAACGATCGCCGAATCAAATTGGGGAGCCGACTCCCGCTGCACGCGACCGCCGCCGGAAAGCTGATTCTCGCGTACCGATCGCGGGACGAGGTCGAGGCGTACGTGGAGACGCACGGGCTCGACAGACTGACCGACCGGACGGTCCAGTCGCCGTCGGACTTGCGCGACGAACTGCGGTCGATCGCCGACCGCGGGCTCGCGTTCGACCGCGGCGAGGTTTGGGAGGATATGCGCTCTGTCGCCGCACCGATTCGACAGGGGGAACGTGGTGACGCACTCGCCGGCGCAGTGGCGGTCCTCGGCCCCGCCGAGCGGCTCTCTGGCAAGCGCCTCGAAGAGGACCTTCCCGGACTCGTCCTCAGCGCGGCCAAACGGGTCGAGCTCGATCTCGCTGACTAGGATATTCAGTAATGATGAACAGAGATTGGCTTCCAATCTTTGTTCACTAAAGCCGAACAGAGAGCGAACTGGACGCGCTGTTCGTCGGTCGATTTATCACCGTCACTCGACAGGGAGGCGTATGAGCCGACACCGACATACCGACCTCGCGCGCCTGCTCGACACCGGAATCGTGGGGATTCTCCGGGGCGTGCCGGCGCCGAAGACGGTCGACGTGGTCGACGCGCTCGTCGCTGGCGGCGTCGACGTGGTGGAAGTGACCGCCGACACGGACGGCGCACTGGAGACGATCAGCCGTGTGAGCGACGCTTTCGACCGGTCCGAGGTGCTCGTCGGAGCGGGGACCGTTCTCGACGCCGAAACGGCGGGCGCGGCGCTCCGGGCGGGGGCGGAGTTCGTCGTCACGCCCAGTTTCGATCCGGAGGTCGTAGCGACCTGCAATCGGTACGGTGCCGTCGTCGCGCCTGGCGTGATGACGCCGACGGAAGCCGTCGACGCCTACGAGGCGGGCGCTGACCTGCTGAAGATCTTCCCCGCGTCGACGCTCGGGCCCGGCCACGTCAGCAGTCTCAAGGGGCCACTCACACACCTGCCGCTGCTGCCGACCGGCGGCGTCTCGCTGGACAACGTCGGGGACTTCATCGAGGCCGGCGCCGACGGCGTCGGGGTCGGCAGTTCCCTCGTCGATTCAGACGCCGTCGCGGCGGGCGACTACGAGGCGATCACCGAGCGCGCTGCGGCATTCCGCGAGGCGATCGAAGACGCACGCGCGGAGTGAGGTCTGGAACGACGGACGCGACGGGGACGACAGACGCGACGCGAGAGCGTGAGTGACGGGAGCGTGAAAATCGGTAGCCGACAGCCGGCTACCCATTTTGGATTCTTACTGGCTAATCGGCCACGAATAGTGGATCTGTCGATCAGACGTTTAGTCTCATAGGATTATCGTAACTGTTCGGAGATTCTCGCTGTACCGTCCGGCGAGACATCTATGGAGACGTACGATAACCCCTATCAGTCTTCTGTGAGACCAAGTTGTTCGGGCACCCCCTGCGGGTTGTGGTAGAGCCGTTGTTCCTGCACTTTGCCGTCTGCGATTATATCCTTCCCCATACCTTTGAACTCGATCTCGCGCCCGGTCGGTGGGACGCCTTTGAACTCCCCTTCGTGTGTTCCCGTTATCGTCCACTCTTTCATCACGATTCCGTCACCCACGAGCAGATCATCAGCGACGACGTACCAGTCAGGAAACGCCGATCGGACCTTCCGAAGGTACGCTTCGAATGCCTCGCGTCCGTGAAGTTCGCCTTCGGGAAGCGACGGATTGTAGAAGGTAATCGACTCGGCAACCACGTCTAGCTTCGAGAGGTTACCGTTCCACAGATCCTCGAAGTCTTGGTAGGTGTTCAGGGTCTGTTCGTGCTCGGTGGTGCTGGCTTTCGACATACGCCGGCTCACCCGGTTTAGACTCGGAGACACGAGAGGATAGTGTTATTCGATAAGAACGTTCCCAACCCCTGCGAACGTTTGCGCCCCGTGCCATAGTTGTCGGATACTCTCGCAGCTTTCGATATTCTCCCGCTTGTTTCCCGGGCCAACTATTAGATAGAATCTGATCGTAGTCTCTTCTATGACAACAGATGACATAGAGCCCGCGTTGGAGGCCATTCAGTTCTTTGCGAATTCGGCCAACAGCGTCCGGGTGTTCGAGGCGCTTGCCAACGGGGTGACGACGAGTAGTGCCCTCGCCGAGCGCACGGGTGCATCCCGATCAACGGTTGCACGGATCCTCGACGAGGGGGAATCGCGCGGATGGGTCCAATCCGAGGGGAGTCGATACGAGCTCACGTATATGGGAGACCTCATGATTGAGGAGTTTCACACCCACTTGGAGACAGTCGAAGGAACGCAGCAACTCAGGGACGTGGTCAATCACCTCCCGGAACCGGCCCGGAAACTGGATATTCGCCACCTCCGCGACGCCAAGATCACAACCCCGTCTCCGGAGTGGCCGCAGGCTCATTTCAAACGGGCACTGGAGCTGTACCAGACGGGCGAAACCTACCGGGGGCTCACACAGGTCGCTCCGGAGATAATCGTCCGAACGCTTGCGGATGCCGTCGAACGAGGGCAATTGGAACTCGAAGGAGTCATCGAAGCCGCATTCATCGAGGAGCTTCACGGCAATCCAGAACGGGCAGCTCCGTGGCACACGTTCGCCGATCAGGTGTGGGTGTACGACGGTCACATCCCGGTCAATATGCATCTCATCGATGGACGAGTAGTGCTGTGGCTTGGTCGGACAGAGGGCGACCGAGTGCGTGAGGGAGAGGGATTGTTAGAAAGTGAGCATCCGGATGTGGTGTCGTGGGCAGAGTCACTCTACAAAGAGTACAAATCGGAGGCCGAACCGCTCGATCCAACGACGTTGCCAGAGAGCTAACAGGATCGTTCTGCGGCCAGAGTCAAGCACCACACCGACGCAGATTACAACTTAATTTAGATCAGATCTGCAGAAAATAATAGAGTTCACCCGACGAACTCGTTCGCGCCGAATGCCTGGGCGTACCGCGGAATGACCGGGATGAGGATCCCGAACCCCAGCAGGTCGATGAAGATGACGAGAAAGAGCGTGCCGACGATGCGACCGCGGTTCTTCGGCGTTTCGACGTCGGCGGCGTCGTCAGCGCCATTGGGGGACAGCGTCCCGGCGTCGCTGTCGTTGCAGTCCGGTGGTTTCGGGTCACTCACGGCCTAAAGGACCCCCGAACCATACCGCTTGCGCTGTGAGCGCGCGTCGGTCCCCGGGAGCGGGCGACCGCCCCCGTCTCCTCTCAAGCCCGAGTGAGCGCGGCAGCGACGAAGACAGCGAGACCGCCGAGGAAAA
Organism: Halobellus sp. Atlit-38R; assembly: GCF_003665925.1. NCBI lineage: Archaea > Methanobacteriati > Methanobacteriota > Halobacteria > Halobacteriales > Haloferacaceae > Halobellus > Halobellus sp. Atlit-38R. The sequence continues at coordinate 139,612 of NZ_QXIJ01000007.1, read as the reverse complement.
AGAGCAGCCCCGGTTCGGCGAGGAGGAGGACGCCACGGAGCAGCACGTTCCCGTCGGCGACACCGAGGCTGGCGGGCTCGAAGAGCGACGAAGCGGGGCCGCCGAGGAAGCGTTCGGCAGCGATCTGTACGGCGAGGCTCGTCAACGCGAGAACCGAGAGTCCAGTCGCCCAGTCCGCGAGCGACCGTCTGAGCGTTCCGCGCTGTGCGGGCGAGGAGTCCCCGACGAAGACGATCGGATCGGCCGCCGGCCCGTACACGGTCATCTCGTTGCCTTTCTCCGAGAGACGCGTCCCGACCGACTCGACGACGCCTGCAGACTGGAGTTTCGAGAGGTGGTAGTGAACGTTCTGCACGGAGGTATCGAGGTCACGGGCCAGTTCGGACGGTGGCGCGGGGTCGTCGTGAAGTGCACTGAACAGTTCACGCGCCGTTTTCGAGCTCAGTGCGTCGACGAGTTCGCCGGCGTCCTCGTCGGCGACGTCGACGACGGCCGGCGTGGCGTCGGGCGAGCGAGTCCGGTCGCCCAGTCGCGCGATCGGGGAGGACATCCTTGAGTAGACGTACGGCGACCGGGTCCATCAATGTCCGCGTAACTTAAGCGGCTCTTTGAGTCGTAGAAAAGCAGGGGCGAGCGATGCGGGCCCCGCCGTTACCGAGCGCGTACCCGCTGGACGGCGGCGACGACGTCGAGTCGGCCCCAGCCGCTGGAGAGATCCCGACCTGAACGGCCGAGATCCCCGGCCGAGCGACGTAGCACCTCGGTGACGTCGCGGGGCGAGAGCGCCGGGTCGATACCGCGAAGCAGCGCCGCCACGCCGGCGGCGCGTGCTGCCGCCGCCGACGTCCCCGGGCGACCGTCAGCGACCCACGGGCGCGGCGGCGCAACCACGTCGACGCCGACACCACCCTGGGGCGTCGGTCCACGTCCGCTGTACGGCGAAACGGGGTCGGGAAGCGCGGCGTCCGAGGCAGTCGCGGTCGCGTGCCCCGGAGGCGCTGCGTCGCGATCGGTCTCAGTGACGCCGACGCCAACGACGCCAGGGACGCTCGCTGGGGCGGCGATGCTCCCGAGCGGTCGCGCGGGGGAGAGCGCGTGCGTGGGCGTCGTCACTTCGACGCGACCGGTGCCGGCCGCCGAGTCCCTCTCTGCAGACGGCGAAAACGAGGACGTTCGGCCAGCCGGGCGGACGACGAGCGCGTACTCGGCGTCCGAGAGGTCGGCGACGAGTCGCTGCCCAGCCCGCGACGCGACGGGCTGGGAGACGGCGACGAGGTTCCAGCGCTCGCCGCCGTCGACGGCGCGCAAGAGTGCGAGCGTCAGATCGACGCCCAGCGAGGGGTTGGTGACGAGCCACGCGAGGAAACGACCGGAAAGAGAATCGGCGGCCGACAGCGCCGTGATTCGAAGTCGCCGGCGGCTGTCCGGGCCGTCGCCGGCCAGTGCGGCGTACGGCCCGCGCCAGTGTCCGAGCGCAGCGTTTCCGGTCGGAGCCACGACGACGGTTCCCGAGTCGATCGCCCGTCGCGTCGCACGGTACACGTCCGATTGTGGCGTCGCCGCGGTTCCGTGGGCCGCAACCGGCGCGAGTACGACATCGACATCGCCCGTGCGGCACCAGTCGATGGCCGCGACGAACTCCTCGGGCGTGCGGAACGAGGCGAGGAGGACGCGCGCGTCGGGCGCGAGGCGAGCAACCGACGCCGCCGCGGCAGTGCCGTGTGTCGTCCGGTCGACGACGGCGCGTTCGGCGCCGAACTGTCTGATGTCTGCGACTGCGCCAGCGAGCGCCGCGTGCGTGGGGTCGAAGCCGGTCGGATCGAGAACGGCGACGCGAACCCCCGAACCGGTGACGCCAGCGTCGTGAACGCGGCGGATCGGGTCGGCGTCGTCCCCGGGCGCACCGCGCTCTGGGCGGTCATCCGAACGGTTCGCTGAACTTGTGGCGACGGACAGTCCGCGCGCGCTCAACACGCTCAACGCCGCCGCACCGCCGACCGTCAGCGCGCGGCGGCGGCTGACGCGAAACCCGGGTCCGTCCCGTCGGTCACTCGTCACGACGTCGATACTCCAGTCCGCTGACGTTTGAATCTCCCGGATCCACAAGTAGCGTAAACCGCTCTCGAAGTTATCGGGTATTCTTAATCGGATGCACTCGTCAGTGGGCCTGTATGCCCTCCAGATTAGTGCGAACGGACGTTGCAGTGCAGTCGATCGAGCCGTCGAGCGGCGAGACGGCCCGACCAGCGGAGGTAACGGATGCGTAGCACCCGGCCGATACTGCTCGCGCTCGTCGTTCTGACTGCGGCACTCGGACCCGCGGTCCTCGCGTCGCCGGCCGCCGCGGAGTCGACCGCGACGGCGTCTGCCACCGCGGACTCGGCGATCACTGTCGAGCACGACGGCGACCGCGTGACCGTCGCGAACGGAACGTCACAGGTTGTGCGCGGAACAGCGGACGCCCCGGTGGGGACCGAAGTGCTCGTTCGCGTCCGCTCGTCCGGCGACACCACGCCGCGATTCCTGAAGAGGGCGACTGGCGTCGTGACCGAGAACGGGACGTGGGCGGTCGCGTTCGACTTCTCGGAACAGTACGCCGGTAACACCTTTGCGCTGAGCGCCCGCTTTGAGGACGGCTCCGCCGAGGCAGCGGTCGACGGCGAGGTGGTCGCCTGCGAGGGTGACTGCGCCGAGACCCCGCCGAGCGGAACGCCGACGCCGATTCCCGAACAGACGCCGACGCCGACGCAGACGGCCCAGGCGACGGCTCCGGTCGCGTTCGGTGAGAACATCTTCGTCGTCGACGCTGGCGGCGTGGCAGCGATCCCGCTCACCTTCGACGAGCGCGACGAAGCGGTCGTGGTGCTCGGGAACGAGACCAAATCCAACTACGAACTCGAAGCGCTCGTCCGCGACGAGGACGGCGACGGACAGGCCGTCCTCTACGTCGACACCTCGCTCGCCGGGCGCGGTGGCGAGACGCTCAGCACCTCCGGCGGCGATAGCGTGGAGGTGCGCTCGGAGACGTCGCTCGATTCGATGCTCGACCCGGCGACGTACGACGTATCCCTGTACGCCGGCGGCGAACGGACCGCCCGGCCCGCCGACGTGGGGAGTCTCGTCGTTCAGGCGGCCGACACACCGACGACGTCGGCAGCAGACACCGCGGACGCCTCGCCCGCGACACAGACACCGGCCGCGACCGGAACGACCGGCACCGGCTTCGGCTCCATCGCGATGGGCGCCATCGTCAGCGGCGCGTTCCTCGTCAGTGGCGCGGTCCTCGCCGCGGTGCTACTCAAGAAGTAGAGACTTCGTGTAATCCAGATATCAATCTGCCGCTGGGGCGAACGTATTTATCTCTCGTTTGAGAATTTCCGGCTATGGGTCTCCGCCCCTCCCTCCAGGGCGTCGCCCGCACCGCGGGCGTCGTCGCAGCCCTCAGCGGTCTCGCTGGCGTACTCAGTATGCTCGGCGCGTTCGGTCCGATCTACTGCCGGACCGAACGAATGGCATCGAGCGACGGGACGAGCGCCGTCAGTCGCACCTGTGGCTCCGGGATCGACTACCTGCTCGGAAACGGCGGCGGCAACGCCGCCACGTTCTTCGCGTGGGCGATGGTGCTCCTCGCGGTTGTGGTCGTCGGCGTCGGAGCGGTTTGGACCGGCCGTCGTCGCCTGCTCTGGGGCACCGCCCTCGTCGGGACGGTCGTCTCGGTCATCGGACTGATGAGCATCGGCTGGTACTTCGTCCTCCCGACGGCGTGCCTCCTCCTCGCGGCGACGGCGCTCACGGGTCAAGCGCGACGCGCCCGCGACGACGACCGGTCAGCGAGCGCGTAGTGGTCGAAGGGCGCGTAATTCGCCCTCGAAAAGAGCCGTCAGCGGTGGCCGCAGTGCCTCAGTGATCGCCGTAGATGTCGGCCGGGAAGTCGCGTTCGCCGGCCTCGATCGGCACGTCGAGCCAGTTCGACGACGGCACGAGCGGGCACTCGTACGCCGGGTTGTACGCGCACGTCGGGTTGTACGCCCGGTTCAGGTCCAGCACCCAGGTGTCGTCGCCGATCTTGTTCTCCTCCGGTTCGAGATCGATGTACCGGCCGGCGCCGTAGGTCTCGTCGCCGCTCGTCGCATCGCGGAACGGCACCCACAGTCGATCGCTCCCGTCTGTCGGCTCGAAGGCGTCGAGCGATACCTCGTTGCCGTCGACCTCGAAGCGGAACTGGCCGACGCGGCGGTACGTCTGCTCGCCGTCGGCCGTGGTCTCGACGGTGACCGTCTCGGGGTCGTCGTAGCGTTCGAGCTCCAGTTCGTACCGATAGTCGGAATCGACTTCGTAGTAGTCGAGGCCGGGGAAGTCCGCACCGCGAAGTTCCGGCGGAATCGGCGAGCGCTGATTCTCACGGAAGTACCGCTCCTTCCGCTCTCGGTTCTGCTCTACGGCCTGCTTCCACGCGCGTTCGTCTTCTGGGTCCATTGATTTGAGTGAGAGAGGGTTGGTCGGTCGCGCAGTCACGTCGATATTGTGTGCACCGAACAAAAACACTTGTGCGGCCTGCGGTCGTCGGCGCACGACCGTGGGACTGGGGTGGGACACGCCCACGACGCCGAAAGGTGACACGACCGCGACGCCGAAACCAACTCCCCGCGCGAGCGCGTCGAGGAACTGGATTTCGAGCGCCAATAACGGCCTGTCTGTCGGCAAGCGCTACTATAATAGGCACCTGGCGACAATCGGCACTATGGAATACCGGTACGCCGGCGACGCCCACGAGCGGTTGTACGCCTCGTATCACGACGACACGGACCCGTTCCCGTCCAGCGTGACGGCGTGCTTCCCGGAGCGCGATCACTCCCGACGGGAGATCTCGCTGCTGCAGGAACTGTTCTTTCCGACCGCCTGGAACGCGCCCGAACTCGTCCGCGACGAACTGGCGATCGTCGATCGGCTCGACGAACTCGGGAGCCTCGTGAAGTCGGGCGTCTGCCCTTACTCGGACGGCCGGCCGAACGAGACCGTCGCGGCGCTGCTCGACAGCCTCCCCGAGATCCGCCGACTGCTGAAGAAGGACGTCGAGGCCGCGTACAAGGGTGACCCGGCAGCGAAGACGTATATGGAGATCATCCGGTCGTACCCCGGATTCCAGGCGATTATGATCCAGCGGGTCGCTCACGTGCTCTACGACATCGGCGCGGCCGAGTACGCCCGCGAACTGACCGAGTACGCGAAGACCCAGACGGGGATCGACATCCACCCCGGCGCGGAGATCGGCGAGTACTTCTTCATCGACCACGGCACCGGCGTCGTCATCGGCGAGACTGTGACCGTCGGCGAGTGGGTCCGCCTCTATCAGGACGTCACGCTCGGCGCGCTCCACTTCGAGGAGGAAGAGGGCGACGAACACGCGCTGAAGAAGGGCTACAAGCGACATCCCGACATCGGTGACCATGTCGTCATCGGCGCCGGAACCAAGGTACTCGGCGCGATCGAGGTCGGCGACCACGTCAGCATCGGCGCGAACTCCTGGATCACCGAGGACATCCCCGACCAGACGAAGGTCTACATCAAAGACCATCCGACGCAGGAACGCAAGCGCTACGACGACTGACGTGGCGGCGCCGAGGCGTCGCCGCTGAGGAGGGAGAGTGCTCTCGGCGCCAGCGAAACCACGTGGATAAGAGTGACCTCCTCCACGGCCTGAAGGCCGTGGCATCCGGCCACCGGATGACCGGCCTGCCGAAACAGACCGTTCTGGTTCCAACCCGCACTCAGAGGGAACCGGCAGCATACCGGCGGAACTCTCGTTTTCGCCCTCGTTATAGGGCTGTGGCCCGGTCACGCAGGCCCCATCGGAATCGATGTCATTGCCGTGTGACGAACAGACCGCGTTCGTCACCGCCCCTTGTCTGTTGGGGGCCAGCATCTCACCGATTCCGTAGCAGTTTCTGGTAGGTTGGGCCACGGCAAAAACTTTCGGTCGGTCACCCAGTCCGACCACAGTCCGGTGGTTTTTCCCACAGAGTGTCCGCTTGACCCCCGCCTGTTCGCTCCTCGGTTCCGACAGCACGTCGGAACACTCGTCACTCACGGGAAGACGGGGGTGTGCGCTCGTATCTCTATCACCGAAACCGGTTTTTCCCGTGAATCACCGAAACCGGTTTTTCCCGTGAATCACCGAAACCGGTTTTTCCCGTGAGTGACATATTACGGCAGACCGCCGATGACTCTGTCCGACGATCCCGACCTCCGCGCGTTACAGCCCGACCAACCGTTCTTCGAGACGGTGTACACAGCGTCGCCCCTCGTGATCGTCGGCACGCGCGAACCCGATGGTTCAGGCGACCTCGCGCCGAAGCATATGGCCTTCCCGCTGGGGTGGTCGGACTACTTCGGGTTCGTCTGTACGCCCGCGCACAGCACGTACCAGAACGCCAAGCGGACGGGAGAGTTCACCGTCAGCTATCCCAGACCGGAGAACGTCCTCGAAGCCAGTCTGGCTGCCGGACCCCGGGACGACGACGGCTCGAAGCCCTCGCTGACCGAGATCGAGACGGTCGACGCCGACGCCGTCGACGCGCCCGCAGTGAAAGACGCTTACGCGGTACTGGAGTGTGAGCTGCTGCAGACCGTCGACAAGTTCGGTGAGAATGCGCTCGTGGCCGGCGAGATCGTGGGCAAGTACGTCCACAGCGACGCCTACCACGCCGCCGGCGAGGAGCCCGAATCGGTGCTCGAACGCGCGCCGGTGATGACGTATCTCTATCCCGACCGCTTCGCGAGCGTCAGCGAGACGCAGGCGTTCCCGTTCCCGGAGGGGTTCGAGAAATGACTGCATCTGCATCAAACCACGACGGGCCCGTCGAGCAACGAATCGAAGACTGGGTAGGAGGCCACCGCGACGACGTCGCCGAGCACCTCCTCGACCTGGTCGAGATCGAGACGCCGAGTGAGAACCCCGAGACGTTCGACGCGTTTTTCGACCGACTCGGGGACGACTTCCGGGAGGCGGGCTTAGAGACCGAGCGCTCCCCCGGCGGGGAGACAGGCGGGCGACTGGAGGCGTGGACGCCCGACCGAGAGCCCGCCGACGAGATCCAGCTCGTGCTCGGGCACGCGGACACGGTCTGGCCGCTCGGGACGATCGACGAGGACCCGCCGGAGCGTCGGACGGACGTGCTCGAAGGTCCGGGCGCGCTGGATATGAAGGGCGGGCTGACCCAGGCGGTGTTCGCGCTGCGCGCCCTCGATTCGCTCTCGCTGGAGCCGTCGCTGCCGGTGCACGTGCTCGTCTCCAGCGACGAGGAGATCGGCAGCCCCGAGTCCAAAGCGCGCATCCGCGAACTCGCAGAGCAGGCCAACCGGGTTTTCGTGCTCGAACCCGCGAGCGGTCCCGAGGGCAAAATCAAGATCGCGCGGAAGGCAGTCGGCCGCTTCACGGTGACGATCGAGGGCAAAGCGGCGCACGCCGGCATCGAACCCGAGGAGGGCGCGAGCGCGACCGAGGAACTCGGGAACGTCATCCAACGACTCCACGAACTCACCGATATCGACTCCGGAGTCACCGTGAACGTGGGCCAGGTGGAGGCCGGACTCCGCCCGAACGTCGTCGCGCCGGGGGCGAAGGCCGTGGTCGACGTGCGCGCCCCGACCGAGGAGGCCGCCACGGCCGTTGAGGAACAGATACGGTCGCTGGAGGCGTCGACGCCCGGCACCACGCTCACGATCGATGGCGGATTCGGTCGGCCGCCGATGGAGTTGACGCCGGGCAACCGGTTGCTCTGGGAGCGCGTGCAGGCGATCGGGCGGCGGTTCGGATTCGATCTGGAAGGAACTCGCTCGGGCGGAGCCAGCGACGGCAACGACGCCAGCCAGTACGCGCCGACGATCGATGGCTTCGGGGCCGTCGGCGACGGCGCCCACCAGACGTTCGAGTACGTCGACCTCGACGCGCTCGCGGATCGGGTCGCGCTGCTGACGAGTTGCCTGCTCGACGAGCCGCTTCCTGACGACCCTGCAGAGTACATAGACGGGAACGAAGGGACCGCGAAAGGAGCCAGCGAGAACGACGACGGGGGCAACCGATGAACGCAGACGTGCACGCGTCCGTGACGCGGATCGCGGACCTCGAAGACCGAGAGTACGACGTCGAAGAGCGGCCACAGTCAGCGTGGGAGACCGGCGACTACGTGCTCGCGCGCGTCACCCGCCGGCCCGCGCCCGAGGCCCGACTGGAGAATCCACAGGGTCGCCGCGTCGAGTTGATAGAGGGAGAGACCATCGTCGGCGCGCTCGGCACGCGACGGGCGACCCGCGGGTTCGTCGGCGGCTGGGAGGACGTCGGCGACGACGGACAGATGGACATCTTGACCGGCGGCGGCGTCCTCGGGCGCGCCACGTCCGTCTCGGCGTACGCCCCGTCGCCGATCGAGATCGAATACGAGGGCCACGTCGTGATCGACGAGGAGGTCGTACGAATGCGGGACTACCGGATCGACGCGCCGCAGGCCGAACTCGACACGCCCGTCATCCTCGTCCTCGGGACGAGTATGTCCGCGGGCAAGACGTTGAGCGCCCGCGTGATCATCCGCGTCCTAATCGAGCAGGGATACGAGGTCGCAGGCTGTAAACTGACGGGCGCGGGGACGTACAACGACGCGCTCTCGATGAGCGTCGCGGGTGCGGAATCCGTGTACGACTTCGTCGACGCCGGCCTCCCGACGACGGTCGTCCCCGAGGAGACCTTCCGGGAGTCGATCCAGTCGGTTCTGAGTCGCATCCAGGAGCGGCAGGCCGACGTGATCGTCGCGGAGGTCGGCGCGAGCCCGCTCGAACCGTACAACGGAGCGGCCGCGGTCGATCTGCTCGACGATCAGGTCGCGTTCACGCTGCTGTGTGCGTCGGATCCCTACGCCGTCGTCGGAATCGAGGAGGCGTTCGGACATTCGCCCGATCTCGTGGCGGGCATCGCGACGAACACGACCGCAGGCATCAACTTAGTCGAGAAACTCACCGACTGCCCGGCGCTGAATTTACAGAACGAGACGGCCAAGGGTCCGCTCCGGCATATGCTCTCGGACGCGTTGCCCTGAGCGCGAGCGAGGAGTGATAATGATTACTCTCGTCTCTTACCGCCGACCATCGCCACCGGGAGTGGCGCTCGGCGGTACACAGTGAGAGTAATCACTATGAGAGACCGCCAAAACGTGGCGCGTCTGTGACGAAAGGTCAAAATCCCCGGTGGTCGTTTGGAAGGGTATGGCAACTGGGCAGACGCTTGTCGAAGACGTGATGTCGAAACCGATCGAGACGATCAGTCCGGACGCGACGCTGGTCGAGGCGGCCAAAGCGATGCGCGAGAAGGATATCAACGCGCTGCTCGTCCCGACGACCGAAATCGCGATCGTCACGAGCACCGACGTTCTGGATGCGATCGCCAACGATCACGACCCCGCCGAAACGTCCGTTCGTGAGGTGATGACCGAGTCCGTCGAGACGGTACCGCCGGAACTTCGCCTGACGGAGGCCGCGGCGATGATGGAGAACTTCGGCATCAGTCACCTGCCGGTCGTCGACGACGACCCCGTTGGGATGGTCTCCTCGACGGACATCGCCGCACAACTTTCGTAACCGGCCGAAGCGTCGCTGGGGTGGGGGCGTGCAGCACTACAATCCAGCCGTCGATCCCGCGGCCGACCGAGCGAAGCGCACGATTGATCATCCCACACCGAGAGAACCGTGTATGGACATCGTCACAGCACTCGACGCGGCAACGGGGACGACCTGCGTCGTCGGCGCAGGCGGTAAGAAGACGACGATGAAGACCCTCGCCGATCGGCTCGACCGATCGATCGTCACCGCGACGGTTCGCATCCCGATTTTCGACGAGTGGGTCGACCGCGTCGCGGTCACGCCTGATCCGGTCGACGCCGTCCGCTCGCAGATCGAACGCGAGGGTGACGGTGAGTGGGCACTCGGCGTCGTGCCCGAACGGGAGCGCGAAGACCGATACTACGGCTACGACCCGGAAGAAATCGACCGCCTAAGCGAGTTCGACCTTCCCGTGTTCGTCAAGGCCGACGGCGCGCGGATGCGGAAGTTCAAAGCGCCCGACGAACACGAGCCGCGACTGCCGAGAACAGCGGACACGGTGGTGTCGATCGCGAGCGCGCACGTCGTTGGCGAACCGCTCTCCGAGGAGATCGTCCACCGGGTCGACGAGGTCGCCAGGCTCACCGGACTGGAGCCCGGCGATGAGATCACCCCGGCCGACGTCGCGACGGTGCTCGCGAGCGACGAGGGCGGACGGAAGGGGCTTCCGGACGGCGCGACGATGATTCCGCTACTCAACATGGTCGACGACGAGAGTCTCGAAGCGACGGCCCGCGAGATCGCCGCGGAGATCCACGAACGAGTCGACGTCCCGCACGTCGTGCTCGCGGAGATGCGCGCCGACGAGCCCCTCGTCGACATCGTCTGATAGGGATTATCGTAACTGTTCGGGGATTCTCGCCGTACCGTCCAGCGAGAAATCTATGCGGACTTACGATAGTCCCTATGAGAAGATCGTTAGACCCTTCCGCCGAGTTAGCCGGGACCTCGGGGTCACTCATCGCGCAGGCGTTCGGTCGCCGTCGCGAACTCTTCGGGCGTATTGACGTTCTCGAAGGTGTCGAGCGACGCGACCCGTTCGATCTCGGTCGCGTCGACGACGACGTCGTCGAGTTCCGAGAGCGGCGCGACGATGCGGTGCTCGCCGCGGTCGAGCGCGCGTCGACAGGCGGCGGCCATCGGTTCGGTCCGGTAGACAGCCTGGGTCGTCTGATACCACTCGTCGGGACGCGGGACGGCGGCGTCGCGTCCTGCGGCCCGCTCGAAGAGGTACGCGGCGAAGTCGGGATCGACGAACGGCATATCGCAGGCGACGACGAACGCGTACTCGGCCGAGACCGCTTCGAGACCGCGCGCGATGCCGGCCATCGGTCCCTCGTCGGGGTCGCGGTCGACCGCGAACGTCGCGTCGAAGTCGCTCCCGGCCAGCGCGTCGGCGATCGGATCGACCTGCTCGGCGCGGCAGTTGATCACCACCTCGTCGACGACCGGCGCGATCCGATCGACGACGCGGCGGATCATCGGCGTCCCGGCGAGGTCGGCAACGGCCTTGTCGCGGTCGCCGAACCGCGTCGAGCGACCGCCGGCGAGAACGAGTGCTGCGGGCATACGCGGCAGTATCCGGGCAGGACTGAAGAAGGTGGCGCGGAAACAGCATCAAAGACAGACCGGAGACCGACAGCGGAGCGCATATATCCGCCCAGAAAGTCCTCTCGGACGATGCGGGAGGACGAACTGGCGACGGCCCTGATCGAACACTTCGAGGCCGCCTTCGACGACCCCGAGGTCCGCCTCGAAGAGCCCTACGACCACTACGGCAACCGGGGCGTCGTGGACGTGTACGCCCGCACGTCGCCGCCCGAGCGCGTCTCGTACCTCGCCGAGTTGAAGGCCGATCCGGCAGTCCGGATGGCGTCGGGAGCCAACGAGATCCTCAGGCAGTACCGCCGGATGGAGCGGTACTTCTACGCCGACGAGACCCACGACCTCCGGACGCGACTCGGCCGCGACGGTCCCGGCCTCCACCTGCTTTTGCTCTTTGCCCCCACGAAACGGTGTGTCGAGCACGTCTTCGAGAACCGCCGGCTCTACGGCTCGATCGATCCCGACCTGGCCGTCGACGGCGTCGCCGCCGAGCGGAAGGTCGCGTTTCTCGTGAACTTAGACGCGGCCCAGACGGGCGGCCTCGGATTCCTCTCGGTCAACGGCGAGGTCGAGATCGACGATCCCGCGTTTCGTCGGGCCGTCCCGACGGAGTCGCGACTGGCCGACGCGTTCCGCGAGGCCGAGATCGAATCCGACGCCACCCACGGAACTGAGAACAGTTGAGCGCGACCACGCGCACGACAGTGGACTACCACGCGCGTTCGAGAATTGCTGCGATTTCAGCGACGCTCGGGTCGACGCCGTCGGGCGCGACCCCCAGCAGGTCGTCGGCGTGGATCGCGTCGGCGATCTCGGGGAAGTCCCCCTGCGCGACGCCCTCGACGTCGCGGAGGCGGCCCGGCAGGCCGAGTTCGTCGCGAACGGCCGCGACGGCGTCGACGATCGCCTCGGCCACGACGTCGGCCGGCCGTCCGGCCACGTCGAGACCGAGCGCCTCCGCGATGAGATCCCGGCGACCGTCGACCTCGCTGAAGACGTAGCGCAGGACGTGGGGAGCGACGATGCCGTGGATCGTGCCCTGGTGAACGTCGTAGCCGTGCGAGAAGCCGTGGCCGAACGCGTGGACGATCGACGCCCGGTAGCCTTCAGCGCCGGCGAGACCGTACTGGACGGCCACGATGCCGGCGAGAGCGTCGGAAAGGCGGTCAGCGTCCATCGGGTCCTCGCGGATTGTCCCAAGACCCGAGCGGAGCAATCGAAGTCCGCGCGCGGCCGTCCCGTCGGTGATCGGAGTCGAAAGCGGGGAGTAGAGCATTTCGAGTCCTTTGTCGAAGCCGTTCATCGCCGACGCGGCGAGGACGGACTGCGGGGTCGTCCGGTAGAGATCGGCGTCGTAAAACAGCGCGTCGGGCATCAGCCGCGGGTCGCGCACGCCTCCACTCGGAGGGCCGTCGTCCGCCTGTTCACCGTCGAGGTCGGCGTCGCGATCCAGAGTGAGCGTCACGCCAGCGAGATCTGAGAGGTCCGCGCCGGCGAGTGTCGTCGGGACGGCGACGATCGGGAGGGGATCACCGTCGGTCGCGACAGGCAAGTCCCCGGTCTCGACGGCGTCCCGAGCGACGGCAGCCGCCGAGTCCCCGTGCGACGAGAGCGCGGCGAGGACTTTCGCCGTGTCGAGCGTGCTCCCGCCGCCGACGGCGACGACGGCGTCGGCACCCTCCGTTCGGGCTCGTTCGAGGCCCGCGAGCGCCGTCCCGAGCGTCTTCGCGGGCGTCGTCTCGGGGAACTCCGCGACCAGGCGGTCGCCGAGACCTTTCCGGATCGGATCGACGACGGCCGGCGTCGTCCCGACGGTCCGCCCGCTGACGAGCATCGCGCTGTCGAGGTCCTGGCGTTCGAATTCCGTTCCCAGTTGGTCGACACAACCCGCGCCGACGGCGATTCGACCGGGGCGAAAGTCGAACGTGAATCCCTCTGGGTCCATTGTCCGAGTATACACACCGGGCCCAAAAAGACCTAGTCGAACCGGACGTCCGCGTTGGCGTCGCGGCCGAGGTCGAGATCCAGGTCCGGCGAGTCCAGGATGTGGTAGTAGACGGCTCGCTTGTTCGTTCCCGACTCCGCACAGAGCCGATCGACCGCCGCGGCCGTGAGCCGGGGACCGACCTCCTGTAGCAGGTCGTGAAACGACGCGGAGTAGCGCGGGAGTTCGTCCGCCGTACGGGCGATCAGTCCCTCGGCGACGAGGTCGTCGAGTACGATCTCGAAGTCGGGTTCCGTGGCCAGGGCGTCGGAGTGGATGCCGTACTCCGGGTGGTTCTCGAATCGGTAGTAGTGGTCCGGGGCGCTCCGAAGCGAGCCGTCGTCCGCGAGGAACTCGTACACCTGTTCGTGGACATTGTCGAGCGCTTCCGGGTCCGGAACGTCGAGGTCGGCACCGTAGCGCCAGAGCAGCGCCTCGATCAGTTCGGGATCGACGTCGTACGCTTCGAGTAACTCCCTGGCCCGGTCCGTCATACCGACACGTCGCGGCCGTTTCAGATAAACGTAGGGTCGCAGGACCGGCGTCGCTCTCCATCGGCCGGTGACGGCGTCACTCCGTGTCCACCGTCAGCGACGCCAGTACTAGTAGCATTCCACTGGAGACGATGAGCGCCTGCACGAGGGCCGCCGAGAGGAGAGACGTGTCGAACATACGATAGATGAGGCCCTCACAGATCGCGCCGATCCCGATGAACACGAAGCCGGCCGAGACGTAGAGCATCGGACTGCTCGAACTGCGCTGATAACCGTGATACGCCAGGTACGCGACGAGCAGGCTGAGCACGAGGGTGATCAGTTTGACGACCAGGATCGGCGGGTCGATCATTATGTGCTGTCTCGGATGTCGTTCCACAGCGACGTGAAGTTGTCCGCGAGGTCGTCACGCGTCTCGATCGACAGCGAGAGGTCGCCGTCGACGACTTCGACGTGGATCGATTCGAGCGTCGTCTCGAAGCGGCGCCGGTGTGAGCCGTCCGCGCCGACGGTCGACTGCTCGTCGATGAGGTCGTGTTCCTGGAGCGTTTCGAGCCGGCGATAGACCGTCGAGAGGGAGGCGTCACAGACCTCCCGGAGTTCCTTGGCCGTTCGCGGCTCCCGATCGGCCGCGAGGAGGATTCGCCGCGCGTACTCGTCCGCAAGCAGCTCGAAGATGGGCGCGTTCGCGCTCTTTCCCCACTCCATATCGGCCGTATTTCGGCCAGATGCAAAGCATCGACGGTTCGGCGTGTCGGCGGTGACGAACGGAGACGTCGGCCGCGGCGTTTTCTCCGGCGGTGCAAAAAGCCGGGGCGTTTTATGTGGTCCGTATCGGAGAGTGGGTGATATGAACCGATCGCGAACGCGGATCGCCAAATCGGCGGTGGTCGGCGCCGGCTCGTTCGTCCTCTTCGGCGTCGTCACCGGTCTGATCCCCAATCCGCTCTACGTACGGATGGTCCCGCGGACGCCGCTCGATTACCTGTTTCTCGCCCTCACCGCAGGCTTTCTCGGCCTCTACACGTTCCAGCGGACGCCCGCCAGCCAGCGCGAGGACGGGGCCGCGACCGCGAGCGCCGCCCTCGGGTTTCTCGCCTTCGGCTGTCCGATCTGCAACGCCCTGCTGCTCGCGCTGTTCAGCAGTTCGGCGCTGATGACCTACTTGGATCCGCTCAGACCACTGCTGGGCGTTGTGAGCGTCGCGTTCTTCGGCGGACTGCTGTACGTCCGCTCCCAGCGGACGTGTGAGGTCTGCGTCGACCAACCGTCGGGGTCGCCCTCGGAATGACCGGGCCGTCGTGTGAGGCCAGCGAAGACGAGAGCGCCGATTCGGACTCTCGCTGGTCGCTCCTCGGTCTCGGCGGCGCCGTGAGTCTCTGTTGTCTCTTCGCGGCACCGGCGGCCGGTGGCGCGGTGGGCGGGACGGTCGCCGGCGGCGCGACGGCTGCGTTCGGCGGTGGCGTCGTTCGGATTCTCGTCTCGGCGCTAACGGTCGGGCTCTTGGGGCTGGCCCTTCGGTATCGAGGCGGCTCGTGCGCGTGCGACCAGAACGCCGGCCGTGAGTGACGACCGAACGCCGGCCGTGAGTGACGAGTGCGCGACAGCCCAGCGTCGTACAGGGGCCGACGCCAGCGTTATTCTGACCCCGGCGCAGCAGGGATCGAGCACTGCCGCGGATCGCCGATTCGCGAGAGGTAGCCGAGAAGGAGGACGAGACCGCCCAGACGGAGCAGATTCCCGTGAAACGGCAACGTCGCGAGGGCGCCAACGAAGCCGAGAAGTCCGAGGACGCCGGCCCCACAGCTGGCACAGCCCGACGCGACGAGTCCCGGGAGGACGCTCGACAGCCCGCGAGCGCCGCGGACGCCGACGTAGCGAACGCGCCCGATCGCAGTCGTGAGCGCGATCCCGGTCACGACGGCGTAGACGACGATCAAGCCGAGTCCGAGCGCGCCGATCGTTTGGTAGGTGTTCGCGGTGAGCGCGAGCAGCGCGTCGTCGGCGTACGCGAGGTCGGCCCCGAGCATCTGCATCGTGTACGTCGGAAACGAACTCAACACGAGCAGGCAGTACGTCGCGGCCGCGACGGCGACCGTCCCGACCGTTCGCGCGGTGGACGTGAACGGATACGCCATCGCGGCGACGAATCGGCCGAGATGCGTGTCTTGTGGTGTCTCGGACATTTGTTAGGCGTTTCTGACCTTCGAGATGGCTTCGTCGAAGCGTTCGTACGGCTGTGCGCCGACCATCTGTCCCGCCGCGTTCGTCTGTCGGTTGTAGACGATGAACGCGGGCGAGCCCTGGATCCCGTACTGTCTGGCCTGCTGGACGTCCGTCTCGATGGACGCCTCGATATCGTCGCGGCGCTCGCGCATACACGCGTCGACGGCGTCGGCGTCGATCCCGTCGACCTCTCGGGTGATGTCGAGGAGGTTCGCCCGCGACGCCCACTCGGAGTTCGAAGACGACTGCGCGTCGAAGACGGCCGAGTGCCACTCCCAGTAGCGGGCGGGCGTCTCCTCGCGGACGGTTCGCCAGACGCAGCGGTCCATCACGGCGGCCGTCATCGACGCCTCGCCGAGATAGGGATACTCGATGAACACGAACCGGATCGAGCCCGTCTCGATGTGGTTCTCGATCAGATCCGGCAGCGTATTTTGCTCGAAGCGCCGACAGAACGGGCACTGGTAGTCGCTCCAGTAGTACATATCGACCGACGCGTTCGACTCACCCATCACCGGGTGACCCTGGAGGTCGATACCGAATCCGGTAGTCTCTGAACTACTGTAGAGCGGAACGTCGGGCGGCGGCGACGACGCCGAATCGAGACGCGACGCCCCGTAGACGACGCCGCCGCCGGCGAGAATCGTCCCGATCCCGCCGAGGAGGGCGCGCCGCGTGGTCGGAGAGTCTGGCAGATCCATACTGCCAGTTCGGAGGACGAGGCATAAATCGCGTACGGCAATGTGCTGAGTCTGCAAACGAGGCACGCAAGGGATTGACAGGGCAACGGACGGTCGAGTCGAACAGCGTAAAACGCTCTGTGGACTCGACCTTCGTATGGAGGTCCTCGGCCGACTGCTCGGACTGCTCGTGCTCCTCCTGGTCGGGACCGGACTGCGTTTGTCGGGCGTCCTCGACACTCATCGGACGCAGCGTCTCAACGACGTCGCCTACTACGTCGCGCTGCCGGCGCTCATCTTCGTCTCGACGTACGACCGCGCGATCGACGAACTGCTCACGCCGGGACTGGTCGCCGGCTTGCTCGCAGTACTCTTCGCGACCGCCGGGGTCGCGTGGGGGCTCCACCGAAAGCGGTCCGCAGGCGGCCGCCAGAGCGTCGCCATCGTGCAGTCGTATCACTCGAACATCGGCTATCTGGGACTCCCGCTCGTCGCGGCGACGTTCGACGAGCAGGTCACCGCGATCGCGAGCGTCGTCCTCGGCGTGATGTCGCTGACGCAGGTGCCGCTCACTGTCGTCGTCCTCACCGCGATCAACGAGGCGGACGCCTCCCTCGGCGACGAACTGAACCGCCTCATCCGCAATCCCGTCCTCGCGACGCTCATCGCGGGCCTGACGATCGGATCGCTCGGACTGCCGGTTCCAGCGACCGTCACCGCCGGCCTCGACGTGCTCGGGACGCTCGCGCTGCCGATCGCGCTCCTGTGTGTCGGTGCGTCGCTGCAGATCGATATGCCCAACGTCGATCTCGGCGCGACCGGGAGCGTCGTCGCACTGAAGATCGCACTGATGCCGGCGCTCGGTTGGCTCGTCTTCTCGCTGCTGTCGGTCGAGGCCGCCACGTTCACGGCCGCGATCGTGATGCTCGGAACCCCGACCGCGGTGTCGACGTACGTGTTCGCGACGGAACTCGGTGGCGACGCGGAGTTCGCCTCGCTGAACGTGTTTCTCACGACGCTCGCGTCGGTCGGCTCGCTGTTCGTGCTCATCCGGGCCGTCGGATAGCGTAGCGCCGCATCGCTATAGTAGCGTTGGCAATCGTCACGCACCGAATCGCACGCAGTCGTGCGATTGGCTGTGTGATCAGTTGTAAACGCTACTATAGATAGCGCCGCGTGGCAGCCGCCCGGAAACGACTAGGTAATCCCGGACGAAGACGGCGAGCGAGGGCGCGAGAACGGCCGCCGCGAGTGGACGGACGAGCGCGAACGAGAGCAGCGGCGAGAGCGCGAGCGTGATAAACGCCATCTGGAGACCCGCGAGCGGCCGGCGAACGACGCTGTCGGGGAGGTCGTAGACGGGCTGGCCGCGCCGACGACGCAGTCCGCGACCGAGTTTGAACAGATATCGCGCCGCCGACAGCGACAGGTACCAGATCGGGAGTTGTCCCCACAGTACCGCGACGACGGGCGCGACGAGGAAGCCCGTCGTGTCGAACGCCATATCGAGTTTCGCGCCGAGCAGGGTCGTCCGGCCGGTCCGCCGGGCGAGGAAGCCGTCGACGAAGTCAAGCGCACAGCCGGCGCCGTAGAGGAGCGCCGGCAGCCACGCGACCTGTGGCGTGGGCGAGACCGCGCCGAAGCCAGCGAGCGCCGCGAACAGCACGCCGCGGGCGAGCGTCACGAGGTTCGGCGCACCGAGCGACTCGTACACTGATTCCCTGCCTGCGGTTTCGTCAGGTCGATTCGCGTCCAGGTGCCGGTAAGTGAACCACAGTTCGAAGCCCGCGACGGTCGTCGCGGGGACGATCCACTGGATCGCGGCCGGCGGAAGCGCAGCGAGCGGCGCCGCCAACAACACTGCCGCGTCTTCGATACCGAGTGCGAGCGCCGCTGCGCCGCCGGCGGTGAGGACGACGGTCGTCACGGCGACCGCAGCCCACTCGCGCTGGAGCGCCGCCGGGACCGTCCGCGCGTCAGTCACCGTTCGAACTCCGGATCTTCGAGCGTCGCCAGGCGGTCGCGGTCGGCGTCGGTGAGCCGGAGCCGCGCGGCCGCGAGGTTGGCGGCGACGTGGTCGGGGTCGTTGCTGGCGGGGATCGGGACGACGCCGCGGTCGACGTGGTATGCGACGGCGACTGCTGCGGGCGAGACGTCGTTTTCATCCGCAATTTCGGCGAGAACGGGCTCGTCGAGCAGTCCCGGCGCGGACAGCGGCGAGTGCGCGAGTACCCGGATGCCGCGGGCGTGACACGCCTCGATCAGGTCGGTGCGGGGGCGATACGGGTGCGATTCGACCTGTACGATGGCTGGGGGCACACGCGCGGATCCGAGGATGGTCTCCAGTTGGGGGAGCGAAACGTTGCAGACGCCGAGCGATCGGGTGAGACCACGGTCGTAGAGGGCCTCCATCCGTTCCCACGTCCCCGTGAGCGACACGTCGGCGGTTTCGGGAGCCCCGTCGGCGTCGGTCGGGAACGTCAGCGCTTCCTGTTCGGCCGGCGGCAGCGACGCGAGGTCCGAGAGCGGCCCCTGATAGGCCCACGCGTCGGGCCAGTGGAGCAGATACGCGTCAAGTGCGTCGATACCGAGTTCCGCGAGCGTTCCCTCGCAGGCCTCCGCGACGTGCTCGTGATTCGTGTTCCAAACCTTGCTGAGGAGAAAGAGCCCCTCGCGGTCGGGCGCGCCGGGCGAGTCGAGAAGGTCGCCGATCCGCGATTCGTTGCCGTACAGCTCGGCCGAATCGAACAGCCGGTAGCCCGCATCAAGCGCGGTCGCGATCGACTCGATTCGATCGACGTACTCGCCGTCGCGGTAGCGAGAACAGCCGAAGCCGACCGGCGGCAGTCGAATCGCGGCGTCACGGGTCGTCGGGGACGAGTCGGAGTCTGCCTGTCGGAATCCGGGAGTCAGAGCGTCAGTGCGCCGCGTCCCGGGCGTCGAAGTGTCAGCGCGTCGTGACCCGGACATTGAATCGAGAGCGCCCGCGTGGCGCGCGATCGGCCGGACCGGCGGAGCCGAGAGTGCCTCGGTCTCGGGAGGCGCGGTCCACTCGCCCGCGACGGGAATCGGGCCGCCGTCCTCGGCCGCGCGCTCGATGGCGTTACAGACAGCCACCACGTGAGCGGCACGACGGGCCCCTGCAGTCGAGCGGTCGCCGCGTTCGACACCCGCAGCGAGCCGTTCCGGCCCCGCGAGGTACCGCCGTTCTCGACGGGGTGACGGGTGCGGGGCCGCGACGTAGGAGCGACCCGCGCCACCGACGGAGACGGTGCCGCGCTCGGCGGCGAGCGCGCCGCTGTCTGCGAGATACAGCGAGCCGTCGTCGCCGTGGAGTTCGAGGCTGTTGAACTCGCGGCTTCGATGGGGCGCATACAGGCTCGCAGTGAGGCGGATCACGGGACCGGACTCGAATGCGACCGTCGCCTCGACGTGCGCCGGTCGGGAGGGTTCGCGCTCCTCACGGTCGGGCCAGACGTCGAGTGCGTCGGCGCGCCGAACGCGCTCGACTGGACCGAACCAGGACACCAGGAGCGACAGCGGATAGACGGCGCCGTCGTACAGCGGGCCGACAGCGAGAAACGAACCGGGCGAGTCGTGCCACTCGGTCACGCGCCCGACGTGGGCGTGGGCGTACCCCAGTCGGATCGGCCCGAATCGGCCGTCGCCGAGGAGCGACCGGGCGTGACGCTGGGCGTCACAGCGGTGATTGATCGGCGCACAGCCGAGCGCCACCTCTCGCTCCGCGGCCATCGCCACGAGGTCGGCGGCGCGGTCGGCGTCGAGTGCGAGCGGTTTCTCGCTGAAGACGTGACGATCTGCGCGGAGGCAGTGTTCCGTCACGTCGGCGTGGGCGGCGTGGCTCGTGAGGTTCACGACGAGCGGCACCGACTCGGCGGCGAGCAACTCTTCGACGTCGGCGTACGCCGTGGCTCCGTGAGCGCTCGCCAGCGTCTCGGCCCGGGTGAGATCGAGATCGCAGACGGCGGCTAGCTCCAGTGACGACTCCGCGAGACCAGCGGCGTACTTTCGAGCGACAGCGCCGGCGCCGACGAACGCGCACTCCATCGACGGCCGTTCGGAGGGAGGGGTCAAAAGCGCGCTGGCGATTCGACGGGCGGCAGCGAGAACTGGGCCGCCCAGCAGGCGGCCGGAAACGGTACTTCGGCCCAACGGACTATAACGGAAGCCGAGCCAAGGTGACCTATGGCCCGGATCGCCGTCCTGCACAACACGCTCGACTTCCAGGGCGGGGCCGACGTCGTCTGCCTGTCCGTCTGTGCGGCACTCCAGCGCGAGCACGACGTCACGCTGTATACGCTCTCGGAGACGACGCCGAGAGCGCTCGCAGAGCGGTTCGAGATCGACCTCGACGCGGACGCGCTCGACGTGCGGGTGCCGCGCGGGGGCGTCACCGTCGCGCGCACCCTATCGGCCGCCGCACCGGCGATCGGTCCACAGCTCGCGTTTCGGAGCGTGCTGCTGCGTGCGGTCTTCGAGCGCGACGCGGCGCCGTTCGATCTCGCTGTCAGCACCGCGAACGAACTGTCGCTGTCGATCCCGTCGGTCCAGTACGTACACTACCCGCAGTTCGGCGCACACCGATCGAGGGATGCGGCTGCGAGCCCGCTCGACCGGCTCTGGAGCTATCTCGCCGGCCCCGAACGCGCGGGGCTCGTCGACCGAGAGCGTGCAGCGTTCGCCGGCAACGTGACGCTGCTCGCGAACTCGGCGTGGACGGCCGACGTCGTCGCCGATCGCTACGGCGTCACGCCGACCGTCCTCCACCCGCCGGTCGATCCCATCGACGCCGGCCGGGACTGGCGCGACCGGGAGGACGGCGTCGTCGTGGTCGGCCGGCTCGCCCCCGACAAGCGGGCGTTGGCGGCAATTCGGGTCGTCGACGGCGTCCGCGAGCGGGGGCGCGACCTGCATCTCCACATTGTTGGGTCCGCACCGCGCGCCTATCGGCAGTACGCCAGGCGGGTCGCGGCCGCCGCGGCCGAGCGGTCGTACGTCACCGTCGAACGCGACGCGTCCAGAGAGCGGCTCGAATCGTTGCTGGGGACGCACAAGTACGGGCTGAACCTCAAACCCGAGGAGCACTTCGGGATGTCCGTCGCGGAGTACGTCGCCGCCGGAATGGTCGCGTTCGCCCCCGACAGCGGCGGACAGCGGGAGGTCCTGGACGAGCGCGACGATCGGCTGTTCGGGTCGGAAAATGAGGCAGTCGACCTGCTCGTCGCCGCAGTCGACGCCGACGACCCGCCAGCGCTGCCAGCAGATCGCTTCGCTGCGGCCCGATTCCGTGGTGAAATCCGCCGTGTCGTCGACCGAGCCCTACATTGAAGTCCATCTGCGACCATTGTGAAGGTATGGCAACACAAACAGCAGGAGCGACTTCACTACACACCGACTCGCTCACCGGTATGCACTGGCTCGGCATCGGACTGGCTGCGGTGACCGGCCTACTCCACCTAGCGCTGGGTGTGGCGTTCCTCGCCTCCGATTCGCTGACGAATCCGCTCGCCTGGTCGTTCATCATCGCCGGCATCGGCTTCGCGGGCGGCATCGCGGCCGTATTGACGGACTTCCATCGACGGCAGATGTATCTGCTCGGCATTCCGTTCACCGCAGGACAGATCGTCGCGTGGTACTTCGTCAACGCCCCGGACTTCTCGCCGCCGGGACTGTTCGATAAAGTCGTTCAGTTACTGTTGATCGCCGTCCTGGTCGTGCTGTATCGCCGACCGGAATCGGCGCCAGGGCGGTAACTACTCGATGTGGCCTTCTTCGCGGAGCTGCTCGGCGTCCTGCTCGGAGTAGCGCCACTCGATGTTGGCCTTCTCGTCCTGCCAGTCCCAGGGTTCGACGAGGACGACGTCGCCCTCGTTGATCCACGTTCGGTACTTCATTCGGCCGGGAATCCGGCCCATCCGATTCTCACCGTCGGCACAGCGAACGCGAACGTGGTTGCCACCGTTGTGTTCGGTGACGACAGCAAACAGCTCCTCTCCGTGGGGCATCCGTAGGTTGCGACGCCCTGATTCTTCAGTCACAACGGAGGTACGACGGGAGGACGGATAAATTACCGGTTCCAGTGTGCGAAGTGCTACACTGCAGGGTGGGATGAGTTACCTTACCGGTCGTCGACCGCTCCGGTAGAGAAGTCGAACCCGCCGTCGGACACCGCTGGATCGGCGCCACCCCCCGCCGACTCGTCGCTCCCGGCCGACGTCGCATCGTCGATACGAGCCGAGACATCGGTGCCCCCGGCGCTGCTGTCGCCCCGTTCGTCACCGATAGTGAACTGCGAGAGCAGGTGCTGGAGTTCGTCGGCCTCCTGTGCGAGCGTCTGGGTGCTCTGTGCGACCTGCGTGAGCGAGGAAGCCTGCTCCTCGGCAGCCGCGGAGACGTTGGCGGACTCTCCGCTCACCTGTTCGGCCCGCTCGGCGACGTCGTCGATCATACTCGCGACTTCCTCTGTCGAGGCCGCCTGGTCGTCGGTGGCGTCGCTGATCTCCTGGATGCTTCGGTTCACTTCCTCGACGTTCGCGGCGATGGCGTCCAGAGAGTCCAGCGCATCCTCGATCGTCTCCGTCCCCGAGGTGACGCGCTCACCCATCTGTTGGATGTCCGTCACCGCATTCGTGGTCGAAGACTGAATGCCGTCGATGAGCGTTTCGACTTCGTCAGTGGCGTCGTCGACCTCGCCGGCCAACTGCTTGATCTCGTCGGCGACGACGGCGAAGCCCTCGCCGGCCTCGCCGGCCCGCGCGGCCTCGATGGACGCGTTCAGCGCCAGCAGGTTGGTCTGTTCTGCGATGTCTGTGATGAGTTCGACGACGTCGCTGATCTCCGCAATCTCGTCGGCGAGCGACTCGATCTCCTCGATCGTCTCCTCGGACTTGGACTCGATCGCGCTCATCTCTTCGACGGCTTCGACGGCGGCCTCCTGGCCCTCCTGGCCGAGGTCGGCCGTCTGCTGTGACGTCGCAGAGATTTCGTTCGCCGAGGAGGCGACCTCCTCGATCGTCCCCGAGAGGTTCTGGGTCTCGCTCGCGACTTCGTTGAGATTCTCCGATTGCGCCTCGGCGTCTGCGGAGATCTCCTGAATCGACTGACTGACCTGTTCGCTGGCGCTCTGGCTCTCTTCGGTGCCAGCGGTGACTTCCTCGCTGGAGGTCGCAACCGCGTCGGCGAACGAGCGAATCTGTGCGAAGGTGTCTTCTAGATCCGCCATCATCGCGTTGAACGTCTCTGCGATGTCGCTCATCGACTCGTTGCGGCTCTGGGGGTCCATTCGTCGCGTGAGATCGCCCTCGGCGGCGTCCTCCATCACCTGCTGGTACGCCGTCGCTTTCGCTTCGAGGTGCGTGTTGAGTTCGTTCGCCTGCGAACGCGCCGATTCGGCGTCCTCAAGCGCGTCGACCACGTTGGTCTTCATCGACTGGACGGCCTCGGTCGCCATCTGAGTCTCCGTGCTGTACTCGGAGATTCGGATCTCTCGGTCCATATCGCCGTCCGCCACGGCGTTCGCGTCGGTCGCGAGCCGTTTTATCGGCCGGGAGAGGCGACGAGAGATGAAGGTGCCGCCGATGAGGACGCCGAGAGCGGCGATTCCGGCGATGCCGAGGATCGATTTCGTGAGCGTCCGTGAGGCCGCGACCATCTCCGCTTGCGGGACGGCCTGCAGGACGTAGTACTCGATGCCGCTGGCGAGTTGGACACGCTGGTACTGCGCGATCCAAGTGTGGCCGTTCCGCTCGAAGCTGACCGAACCGGACGCACCCTGCACAGCGTCCATCGGAACCGTCAGATTGCCCGCGATCGACGTGTTGAACGCGCGCTCGGAGTCGCGGCCGTTGGCGACGTACGCCGCGCCGATGTTCTCACCCTCGGCGTTCGTGTACGCCGGGTCGACCATCATTCCGTACCCGGAGCCGTTAGTTCCGAGGCTACGGACGGGTTGGGTGATCTGTGTCGCCTCGTAGTTGATGATCACGAGGCCGACACGTTCGCCGTCGACAACCAGCGGGGTGGCATACCGGATCGCCGGCGAGTCCGTCGCGCGGGCGATATTGATCGATGAGACGTACACGCCGTCGCTTTCGACAGTCTGCTCGACGACGATGTCTTCGAACCACTGCTTGTCGCCTTTGTAGTCCGACGCGTCCTCCTCGCCGAGTTTATAGCCCGAGAGGACGTTGCCGTCCTTCCAGAACACGCGGATCATATCGATATTCGGGTTCTGTGAGGCGACTTTCGCGAAGAACTGCTGGGTGTTCTGATACGACTGCGTATCGCCCAGTAGCTGTGGGTAGACTTCCCCCCGTTCGAATGCGTCAGTGCGGCCGTCGATAGTGTCATTCTGATACCGATGCCGCGCCAACTCCCGGACGTACGGGTTCGTCGCGACCACCCGCACCTGTCGCTTGTAGAACTCAGAGCGCGTCTGGAGGTTGTTCGAGACGCCCTCTAACTGCTTTTGCTGCGCAGTCGTGGATTTCTCCGCCAGTGCGTCCGATGCCTGCGTGTGAGCGATCGCAGTCGTCGCGCCCAGCGGAAGGAGACTCGCGACGAGGATGACCAGAACGATTTTGAACTCGAATCGGTTGGTGATACCGCGAACCTTATCGCGCATTCTCTATCTGATTCCTCGGAAAGAGCGCTGTGCTCTGGATGGTTGCACGTCGATTCATTTTCGAACTGTGAGGCTTGGCACCGACGACATCCCCTGCAACGTCGCCGGCCGCCGACTGCAAGTCGAACCAGGCCGGATGGCTCCCCCAAACCTCGCTGTCGCCGTTTCGAGACACGATAATAGGAAGCGAAAGGTACCTCTATTTATCAGTTGATCCCTGGTTACAGACTTTGATAATTTTGAGAGTGGTGCGGAAATCTGACACAACAGGTCGGAGGGCCCGATATTCAGGGCAATGGAAAGCGCAGGCGGACACGGATCTCACGACTGACTCGGAAGGAAATCAACTCCGATAGCCAGACCCGGCAGTCAAGAGGGGGTTGTCGAAGCAGTCGAAGCGTGCTACAAGAGAAATCGATCGCGGGCGAGAGACCGGGGCTTCGGGCAGTCGTTACAGTTCTTCGTACGGCTGGACGACGACGAAGCCGTCCGGCCCCTCGAAGTTCATCTGATACCGTTCGCCCGATTCCTGCCCGACCATATCCGAGAGGCTCCGGTTCACCTGCACGTTCGGGGACGTTTTGCTCCACGCGACCGTCGCGCTCGGGTCGGTGGCGACCGGCGGTTCGAGCACGATCGGGTCACCGTGCGTCGTGATCGCGACGTAACCCGGTCCCTGGAGGAAGACGTTGGTGAAACCGCCAGCGAGCGACCCGGCGAGGCTGTCGATCGTGCTGATCTCGTAGGAGACGCGCGACTCGAACGCGAGGACGTCCTCGCCGTTCACAGTGATCGCGTCGTCGTCGTCCAGTTCGAGTACCTGGACCTTCTTCTGGCTGTCTGCGAGGTAGACGTGGCCGTCGCCCTCGACGGTCATCACGGGCGTGCCTTCGCCGGACGCGGCCTCCTTGAGGAAGCCCGTGATGCCGCCCTCGGCGGAGGCGCGGCCGGTGAACGAGAGATCGCCAGTATACGCGACCATCGATCCGGCTTTCGCCATCACGTCGTCGTCGACGGTGACGTCGAGCGTGTAGCTGTTTTCGAGTTGGAACCGTTCGTCGGACGTTTCGGGGACGTGTTCGGATTTGAATTGTTCGACGTTCATCGAATCACTGAGCCGAGTTCAGGGCGGCTCAGGTTCGATGTTGACTCGATGGCAAAAGAAGGTACGGGAAATCGGG
The DNA here is from genome assembly GCF_003665925.1 of Halobellus sp. Atlit-38R. Classification (NCBI taxonomy): domain Archaea; kingdom Methanobacteriati; phylum Methanobacteriota; class Halobacteria; order Halobacteriales; family Haloferacaceae; genus Halobellus; species Halobellus sp. Atlit-38R. The sequence continues at coordinate 113,150 of NZ_QXIJ01000007.1, read as the reverse complement.
GGAAGCGACGGAAATGGCGTGGTGCGGCAGCGTGTTTTATACATTACGCGAATGACATAATAACCGATGTCAGAGCTACGTCGGGAGCTCGGCCTCTCGGAGACGGTCGTGTACGGCGTCGGGTTGATCCTCGGGGCAGGGATTTACGCGATTCTCGGCGAAGCGACGGGCGTGACCGGCGGGTCGATCGTCTTCTCGTTCTTGCTCGCTGCCGTGATCGCCGCGCTGACGGGACTGAGTTACGCCGAACTCGCCTCGCTCTTTCCGAAGGCCGAAGGCGACTACATCTACGTCCGTGAAGCGTTCGATCGGGAGTTCGTCTCCGACGTCACGGCGGCAGGGCGGCTGTTTATGGGCGTCATCTCCTCGGCGGCGGTCGCGCTGGCGTTCTCGGGCTATCTCTCGAGTTTCGTCGAAATCCCGGCGGTGCCGGTCGCCGTACTCTTGGTCCTCGTGATGGCCGCGGTCAACTACTGGGGGATCGAACTCTCGACGAAGATCAACATCGTCTTCACCGGCATCGAGGTGCTGGGGCTGCTGATCATCATCTGGATCGCGCGGGGCTCTTGGGGAGATGCGCAGGTTTTTCAGGCGCCTAACGGCCTGTTCGGCGTCGTCCAGGCGTCGTTCCTGATCTTCTTCGCGTACCTCGGATTCGGCTCGATCGTGAATCTCTCCGAGGAGACCGAGAACGCGACGGTGACGATTCCGCGCGCGATCGTCCTCGCGGTCGGCATCACGACGGTACTCTACGTCCTTGTCGGCCTGTCGGCCGTCTCTCTGGTCGACTGGCAGGTGCTCGGCCGATCTACGTCGCCGCTCGCGGAGGTCGCTCAGGTCGGCTGGGGACCTGTCGGTTCGACGGTACTTGCGGTCATCGCGCTCTTTTCGACGACGAACACGGTGTTGATCCTCCAAATATCGACGTCGCGGCTGCTCTACGGCGTTTCGAAGTCCGAGTATCAAGTGTTCCCCGAGGCCTTCTCCCGCGTTCATCCCGACCGACAGACGCCCCACTACGCGGTCGGGCTGGTCGGACTCGGCACGATCCCGTTCGTCTTCCTCGGCGACATCGGCCTCGTTGCGGGACTGGCGAACGTGATGCTGCTCGTCGTCTTCGTGATCGTGAACGCGGCGCTGTTGAAACTCCGGTATTCGCGGCCCGAGGCCGATCGAGGATTTCGGACGCCGTTCAACGTCGGAAAGCTGTCGTTGACTGCCGTCGGCGGGCTCGTGTCGAGTCTCGGACTGATCGTCTTCTACGTCGCGACCTGGTAGGTCCGCTCACAGGCCGGCGTACGGGCCGGGTTTCGCCGTGGTCAGTCGATCGACCTGGTCGGGCGAGAGGTCGATCGACGCAGCGGCGAGGTTCTCGGTGAGCTGCTCGACCGTCCGCGCCCCGACGATGGGCGCGGTGACGCCGTCGCGGTGCATCAGCCACGCGAGTGCTGTCTGTGCCGGCGTCGCGCCGACCTCCTCGGCGACGGCGTCGAGTTCGTCGTGCACGTCGAAGTTCGTCTCGGTGAGGTACGTCTGGCGGAATCGGCTCGATTCGGCCGACCGCGACTCGCCCGTAAGCCCCTCCTCGCGGGTGTACTTGCCCGTCAGGAAGCCCTGCCCGAGCGGACTCCACGGACAGATCGCCGCGCCGTAAGAGCGCGCCATCTCCAGGTAGTCTCCCTCGATCTCGCGGTCGACGAGGTTGTACCGCGGCTGAAGGACGGTGAACGGCTCCCAGCCCTCCGCGCGGGCGATCTCGTTCGCCTTCGAGACCTTCCAAGCGTTCGGTCGCATCGTCGACGCGCCGAGATAGTGGACTTTGCCGTCTTCGACGAGGCCGTTCAGCGTCTTCAGCAGCTCTCGGGTCGGCGTGTCGTCGTCCCAACGGTGGATGTACAGCACGTCGACGTAGTCAGTGTCGAGTCGGTCGAGGAGGGCGTCGATCCGGTGGCGGACGTTTTTACGGTTCGTCCCCCGGCTGTTGGGGTCGTCCGCGCGGATCTGCCAGTAGATCTTCGAGGCGATCGTGAAGCGTTCGCGGTCCCGTTCGGCGAGCCAGTCGCCGATCCACCGCTCGCTCGCGCCGCCGCCGTAGACGTCCGCGGTGTCGATGAATCGCCCGCCGGCGGCTTCGTAGGCGTCCAGTAGTTCGTGCGCGCGGTCCGCGTCGATTTCGACGTTCCCTTCTTCGGTCTCTTTGCCGAAGCGCCACGTGCCGAACTGGAGTTCGCTCGTCTGCAAGCCGGTGTCGCCGAGTGGGACGAAATCCAGGTCGATGTCTTCGAGAGCACTCATACCCGACGATGATTACGGTGCGGCAGATAAAAGCGCTCGTACCGAGGTTGCGACCGGGGGCGCTACATCTGTTCGATGAGCGCCTCGTCGGGCGGGAGCACACGGACTGGCTTCCGCTGGGTTGCGAACGACACCGCCTGGTCGAGTTTCTCCGCTTTCTCGGCGTAAACCGTCAAGAGCGGATCCCCCTCTTGGACCTTGTCGCCGACGCGGTGCTCGAGACGCACACCGGCGCGGTGGTCTTTCGGGGCCCCGGCCCGCCGCGCGAGTTCGTTCACGTACCGGTTGTCGACGTGCGTGATGACGCCGCTCCGGCCGGCGAGGACCGTCGAATCGTGTGCCCCCGGTTCGAGATCCTCGACTGCGACGTCGGGATCGCCGTTCTGTGCGGCGACGATCTCGCGGAACTTCGCGGCCGCCCGTCCCGACTCGACGATGTCGACCGCCGTCTCGTCGAGGCTTGCCGCGTCGAGGAGGACCTGCGCGAGGCGCTCGCTCTTCACGCGGAGGTCCGGCGGGCCTGAGCCTTCGAGTACCGACAGGACGTCGCGGGCTTCGAGCGTCGGCCCGATCCCGCGCCCGATCGGCTGTTCGCCGCGCGTGATCGTACAGTCGATCTCCATCCCGAGGTTCGTGCCCACGTGACTGAAGTCCTCGGCCATCTCGCGCGCCTCCGAGAGGCTCTCGACTTTGGCGCCTTCGCCGTACGGGATGTCGATGACGACGTTCGTCGCGCCGGCGCTCTTCTTCTTCGAGAGCACGGAGGCGATGACCTGTCCCGGGGGATCGAGCGACAGCGGCGTCTCCGCGCGGATGATCTTGTCGTCGACGGGCGAGAGGTTGACCGCGCCGCCCCAGACGACACAGCCGTTCGTCTCGCCGACGATCGACTTGATCTCTGTGACCGAAAAGTCGACGTCGCAGAACACCTCCATCGTGTCGGCGGTTCCCGCCGCGGACGTCACCGCCCGAGAGGAAGTCTTCGGGATCGTGAGTCCCGCAGCGGCGACGATCGCGACGACGATGGGCGTGACCCGATTCCCCGCCACGCCGCCGATCGAGTGCTTGTCGACGACCAGGTCGCGGTTCCACTCGATCGTCTCGCCGACGTCAACCATTGCATTCGTGAGACACATCGTCTCCTCGCGAGAGAGTCCGTGGGTGTAGACGGCCGAGACGAACGCGCTCAGTTCGACGTCGTTCAGGCGATCGTTGTTGATGTCGCGGACGACGGCATCGAGTTCGCCCATCTCGAGTTCGACGTCGTCGAGTTTCTTCATCAGGTACGCAACGGAGTCCGGCCGCGGCGCGATCGACACTTCCACGGCGCCGGTGATGTGGCCGAGCGGGCGCGTCACACCGAGTGATCCCGGATCGACGAGTTCGTCGGTGACCTCGACAATTCCGGTCGTGACCCGTCCGTCGTGTCGGATTCGGATCCGATCGAGCGGGTGCACACCCAGTTCGCTCGCGTCGAGCGAGTTGAGCAAGACCGTGGGAGACCGCGTGCCGATGTCGATTTCGTCGGCAGTGAGTTCCATACTTCCAATTTGCGTACCGGACTGTAATAGCGTGGGGCTCTGGCGTCTCGATCGGGAGGCCTCGGAGAGTGATAATAAAGCGCTAATTGGTGTATCAGATCGGCTTCTCGGGAGTGTCAAATCTCTCGTGAGGTTCGTCCGCGTAGTGGCAGTTCTGTTGCGAGAGTAAACTTTTCACCGCGGCGACCGTCGGTCGGTACGTATGACCGCAGACGAGACCTGCGAAACGCACGCCTGGGCCTCTGTCGGAGTGGTAAACCGCGAGGGGTCGATCGGCAGGGTGTGGAAGTGCGAACGGTGTCCAGCGTGGTCGGTCGAGCCGTTCGACCCCGACCACGAAACGCCCTGGGTAGACACCTGGCTGGCCGAGCGTTGAGATGGCAGTCGCAGGCGACCTCCTGACGCAGGTCTCGATCGGGGCGGTCGCGCTGTACACGCTCGTGACGGCAGCGAGTCGCGCGATCGATCGATTACTCGCGCTCGCGGAATACTACGACGTCGACGAGGTTCTCGTGGGGCTGACTGTTCTCGCGCTCGGAACGAGCCTACCGGAGATCAGTGCACACCTCATCGCCTCGCTTGGGATCCTCTCGGGCGTTCTCGACTATCAGGTCACCTCGGCAGTCGTCCTCGGTGGGAACACTGGGTCTTCGACCGTCCAACAGTTCCTGCTCGTCGGCGTCCTCCTCATCGGTTACGGGAGCGTCCACCTCACGAAGTCGTTCGTGCGTCAGAGTTACCTCCCAATGCTGGGGGCACTCTTGGCGACGCAGGTGCTCGCGTGGGACGGAACGATCACTCGATTGGACGGCGTCGTACTGTTGCTCCTGTATCTGGCGTACGTCGGAGTCAGAATCGCGCGGCGCGAGCGGACCCAGTCACTTCGGGAGCCACCGAGCGTGAATCCGCGCCGGGACGCGCTGGTCGCTTCGGGCCTGTTGGTCCTGGTGCTGTTGTCGGCGTCACTTATGCTCTCAGTCGTCGAGGTCGTCGTCGAGATGCTGGCACTCGGCGGATCGATGGTGGGTATGATAACGATCGGCGTCGCGGCCGCGCTCCCGGAACTGACGGCCGTGATGGATTCGATCCGGCGCCGGTCGCCGAACGTCGCACTCGGGACGCTGATCGGGAGCAACATTGTCAATCCACTCGTCGGGATCGGATTAGGCGGAGCGCTGTCGACGTACTACGTCCCCGAAGCAGTCGTCCTGTGGGACTTGCCGTTCAAAATCGCCGCTGGGGTGGGACTACTCGGGTGGGTGACCTATCGACGAGGCGGCGACCTCACGCGGACCGAAGGTGGCTATCTGCTGGGTCTGTACTTCGCCTTCGTCGTGGGACGGCTATTGTTGTTCCCCGGTCAGTGACTGGCGAATGGGGATGCGGCCCCCGATTCGGGACGTGAAAAGAGCAAATGTAACGGTCCCTACAGTGAGTGAACATCTTGCCGCTCACTCGTCGTTCACAGTCACTCCCTGAACACGTTGAATGCAACAACCACAGTCTGTAACGACTCACAGTCAGCGAAACAGTTCACGACCTGCATTCATCGTATGTGTTCAGTGAGAGCACCTATAACAGACATCCAAGAATTGTATTCATTAGTTGTGTTCACTGCACCAGTTCATTAGTTGTGTTCACTAAATATAATCATTGAACACATTCAAGAGTGTTATTCGAGAGGTGCATTCAATGGATACAAGCAAGACGTGTATTCAGTAACTACATTCTGGAACGCGTCTGACGAACATTCAAGACGAGGCCACACGATGAACACGATATGCTCGCGTATTCGACGTATAGCGAGGCTGGCGGGGTCGGCAAGACGACGACGGCCGCGAACCTCGCTGTCGCGCACGCACGGGCGGGACTGAAGCCTCTCGTCGTTCCACTCGACCCGCAGGACGGCGACCTCTCGCGCCTCTTTGGCGTCGACGATCAGCGTACCGAATCCGTAGACAACATCGTTCGGCATATGATCCGACGACCGAAGGGCGAGTTCGGAGAGCTGATCCGTACCGTCGAAGGCGTGGATATCGTCCCCGAGCACAATATGCTCTCGGACCTCGCAGAGTACCTCCAGCGAGAGAAAGACCAATCGGAAGCGATGGGTGAAGCGTTCGGGATCCACGCGCAGCTCCTTCGAGTGCTTCGGGAGGCGGGCGTCCCCGACGAGTACGACGTCCTCATTTGTGACCCGCCGGCGACAGAGGGGCCGCACCTCTACAACGCGATCAACGCGACGCGGTCACTCGTCATTCCGGTCGAGCCGAGCGCGAAAGGCGAGGCCGCCGTCGAGGGACTCGAAGAACTCGTCTCCGGATTCGAAGAGCAACTGGACGTTCAGGTCGGCGTGCTGGCTGCGATCCCGATCGGGTTCAAGAACACGCGCGATCAGCGGTCGATCCTCGAGGGCATCGACTACCCGGTGCCGGAAGTCGTCGGCGAGCGCGCGTCGTTGATGGAAGGCTGTTGGATGCAACAGTGTTCGGCCTTCGAGTACGTTCGCGAGCACCGCGACCGTCGCCGCGACTACGAGATCGAGACGCTCGCGAAGTTCGATCGGCTGGCGCGACACCTCGAAGCGGAGGTCGGCGTCGACGCGCCGAACCCACCAGAGCCTGGTGACGTCGACCACGAGGTGATGACCGTATGACGGGTATGAAGCGCGGCGCCGGCGAAGACCCCTTCGCCGACGACGGCGGCGACGACGCCACGACAGACCAAACCGCCAGATCGGAGACAAGCGGATCATCGGAGTCCGCAGCGAGCGAGGGATCGTCGCCTGCGTCCGAAGGCCGGGACAACTCGTCGCAGCGGTCGATGCAGATTCCGTACAAATTCCGCCGCGACGGCGTTCAGGACGGTCGGAACCGCGTCCCGCTCTTTCTCCAGCCGGAGACGAAAACCGCAGAGCGCGATACGCTTCGCGACCTAGAGGACCACTTCGACGACGACGTCTCGCTAACGGACCTCCGCGAGGCACTCGTGATGGTTGGACTCGACCACCTCGACGAGGTCGAGGCCAAACTGGAGGAGTGGGGATACGGGATGACATTCGAGTAAGCAGAGAAGCGGTCCTACCACAGTCGCGCTGTGCTGTGAGTTCTAAATCCGTACATTGGTCACATATAGTAGTACAATATATATCTGATACGAATTTTTCGAGTTGTTCGTCGAAGCCAGGAGATCTCACTCAGGGCGGTCCCGCTACGCGTCGGAAGAGATACCGACCGGCCGTCCATCCGGACCACTGCGTGATCGCTACGCGCAGTGGCGCAATCTCGCCGGCGAACGAAACAGTCTCGTCAGCGAGCGAACCCGACGCGATGGGATTTTGACGGCGGCGGCCAAAGGGAGAGATATGTCGGAGATCGACGCCGGCGACCTGTTGCCCAACGACCGTGTACAGCAGTCCGTGCTGAACGGCGACGTGACGCAGTTGACTCGTGGCGCGAGCAACCGCTACGCCAACGAGGGCGATACTTTCGAGATCGAAGGCGAAGCGTTCGAGGTGACAAGTGTCGAGCGGCGGACGTTAGGCGACTTCACCGACGCCGACGCGCAGCGAGAAGGCTCGGAGTCCCTAGAGGCCTACAAGCGGCGGATGCAGCACGTCCATCCCGGTGACTTCGAGTGGGACGACAGCGACGAGGTGCTGACCTACCAGTTCGAGCGCCGCGAGTAAACTACCTAGTATGGGAACGAACGATGGGGGACACCGGGCGCGAGCGGTAGCCGCACTCGCAAAGCGTGACTATGTGACCGCAGCCGACGAGTACACGCGAGCGGGCTGGCGCGTTCTCGCAGAGCCGCGGCCGGGACAAGGGCCGTTCGAGTCGGACGAGCGCGGCTGGGTCGGGGACGGGCTACAGTACCTCACCGCCGCCGCCGTCGCTTACCGGGTCGCCGGTGAGAGTACCCGGGCCGCCCGCCGGGCTGTCGAGGGGGTCGCTGTCGCCCGCGACCTCGAGACCGGACTAGACGTGCCAGTCCAGCGAGCCTGTCTGGCCGAGTTCGTCGCCGACTTCCGCGTGGCCGGCGACACCGACGGAGCCGAGAAGGCCTATCGAGACGCTACCGACGCCTACGAGACTCTCGACGGTCTCGAATCCGTCCACCGGTGGGCAACCGCACCGCTCTTCGAGGCGGCGGCGGCGACACTCAAGCAGGTCGCACGAGGCACTGCCGACGGCGAGATCGCCGTCTCGTGGGAGGACATTCACGGGAGCGATCCAGCGGATCCCAGCCGATTCCTCGGGGCCCGTCCGCGGTTCAAGCGACGTCGGTTTCGGTCACTCGTCGATCGGGTCGTCGACGACGGGCATCTGGCCGCACCCCGAGGAACCACCGAGTACGGCAACGACACCTACCGGTGTCCGAACTGCGACGCTACGGACGTGAACTGGGTTGCAGACAGCGTTCTCTGTCTCCGCTGTAGCGCGCCGATGACGCGTTCGTAGTGCCGAGCGGGCCTGTGAACGTGTGTGCTTCCTTCACTATACGATGCGTGACGTGCTACTCGCGGTGTCGGGAGCAAATCCCCGACATCGAAGTATCATATATGTGGTGAATACACAGACGAAACAGTGCTAGAATACATCTGATCCGGAGAGTCGTTTGGCCTGCGACGCTGCCAGCCACAGCAGTTCGCGCGGCATCAGGTTCAAGACGCGGCAGTCGTCGTGGGAGAGTAACACCGCGGCCGTTCGGAGACCACAAGTTCGGATATACCGAAGTGACGAAGCGTCGTAACGATCGGGTGAATTGCGTCCGTGACGCCCCAGAAGCGTCGAAAACCGTCGATTCGTGGTGTCGAGACCACGGGAGTACGGTAAAGTATTTTATACCGTATCTCACAATAAGTCCTATATGGGATCGTCAACAGAGCAGCTAGATCCTGAGGCAGAAGTACCGGAGCAAGCCTTCGAGGATTACATCATCGACCTGGACTTCCACGTCAACCCGATGACAGACGAACTGATGTCGTACGTGGAAGACGACGTCATTCGAGACAAACTCACGACCGAATTCGGCCCGACGCCCGTCGTCGGGAAGTGGGACGCAGCCTACGCAATCAAGGAAGGCACAGAAGGGTTGTTCACACAGGGACGCGCCGAGTACGCCGAGGACGTGCGAGAGGCCTGCAACAAGTTCGCGATCGACGAGCCGATCGTCAACCCGGGGATCAACAACCTGAATCAGCAGCACCATCCGCTGCTGAAGAACGGCGTCACTCAGGCGGCGAACGACTATATGCTCGACAACTTCGCCGACGAGGGGATGTACACCTCGATGATGGTCCCCAAGTGGGACCCCGAATACGCCGTCGAGGAGATCGAACGCGTCGGCAGCGAAGACAACATCGCGGCCGCGTACTCGTGGTTCGACCCGAAGGTCCCGTGGGGCGCAGAGCAGTTCGACCCCGTCTTCGAGGCCCTCGTCGAGCACGACCTCCCGCTCTTGCTCCACGGTTCGCTGGCCTACTGGCCCCAGCACACCCACATCGGCGACGAGATGATGACCTGGACCGAGGTGCTCGGCTTCGACTGGCCAATCCACGGGATGGTCAACGTCGTCAATATGATTATGCGCGGCGTCTTCGACCGCTTCCCGGATCTGAACGTCGTCCTGCAGGAAGCCGGTCACTGGTGGGTCCCGTTCCTCCGCTACCGGATGGACGAGTTCTACGAGATGCACCCCGAAGACGTGAAGATCACGCCCCGGAAGCACGAAGCGGGCGAGCGGTATCTCGACCGCACCCCGAGTGAGTACCTGCGCGACAACTTCTATCTCTGCACGCAACCGTTCGCGATGCCTCGCAACGCGGGTGAAGCCGAAGGCATGCTCAATCTAAGCCTCGCGGAGGATATGTTCATTTACTCCAGTGACTGGCCGCACCAGACGCTCGACCCGCCGACGTGGTTCTACACCTCGCGCGCGTTCGACGACGACACCCGACAGGCCGTCCTCCACGAAAACGCAGAGGACATTCTGCGACTCTAACAGAATAATGAGCACTGAATCCCCAGTCGGCGACAACTTCACCAAGGTTGCAGCCGCCGACGAGATCGAACAGGGTACTGGAATCGCCGTGGACGTCAAAGGCATCGAGGTCGCCGTCTTCAACACCGGCGACGACTTCTACGCGATTCTCAACCGGTGTGCCCACCAGCAGGCACCGTTGTACAAGGCAGGCGAAGAGAAGATCAACGCCGAGGACACGTGGACAGACACACGCGGCGGCGTCGACGCGGAAAACGCCACCGTCAGCTGTCCGTGGCACCTCTGGGAGTGGGACCTCGAAACCGGTGAACACGAAGTAACCGGCAAGTGCATCAGCACCTTCGACGTCGAGGTCGCCGACGGCGACGTGTACGTCAGTATCTGACGCACACCACCCTGCGGGCCCACTCTCGAATCTGGTCTCGTTTCCAGTCGTATTTCGGTATATCCGAAATTCTATACTGAAGTCCATTCGACACTCGAACGCGACGAGCGCCGCGAGTCGCGTGCGCGTCGATCGATCAATGTAAAGTGGACAACTTCCGTTGGGATACAGACCGGCGCGGCCCGACGTCGTCGAGTACGGGTCTACTTCGTCATATCCGAAATAGGTGTGAATAACGGCATAAGATAACAATCGTACCTATGTTATCGAAAGGAGCCGAAAAAGAGAAGTCACCGGACCCAGCCAGTCCGAATCAGTATTCGGGGTTCCAATTACTCGTAGGTCAGTTTGAGTTCGATTTCGTTCGTCGCCGTCGTGACCAGTTCGATCAGTTTCTGTCGCCGAGTCTCGTTGCGCATCCGAGCGACGGGTTCCGCGACGGCGATCGCACCGTAGACACGGTCGTTCGCGACGATCGGCGCCGCGACCGCCGAGACCCCTTCGGCGGTCTCGTGTTCGTTGATCGCGTACCCCTGGTCGCGGATTTCGGCGAGTTCCGCGTCGAGTTTCGCACGCGTCGTAATCGATGCGGGCGTCTTCTCCGGCAGCCCGTATCGTTCGACGACGTTGTCGACGTGTTCCTCGGGGGCGAACGCCAGCATCGCCTTCCCCGACGCCAGACAGTGCATATACTCGTGTTTCCCGAGCCGTTCGTGCGTCTCGATCGACTGTTCGCCCATCTCTCGGGCGAGATAGACCGCCTTGCCTGCTTCTTCGACCATCAGCCACACCGCCGCACCGCTCTCGTTTGCGACCTGTTTGAGTGCCGACTGGGACTTCTCGAAGACGGGAAACTGCTTGCGGGCGGAGATACCGAGATCGAAGAACTGCAGCGAGAGCCGGTAGTTACCGTCGTCGTTCGAGAGATAACCGAGATAGGTGAGTGTCTCCAGGTAATCGTAGAGCGTGCTGTCGGAGACGTCAATTTTCGTGGAGAGTTCGGTGAAGGTCGCGCTGTCCAGTTCCTGGATCGTCTCCACGATCGTGAATGCTCGCACCGCTGAATTGATAGCTCGGTTCGGAGGATCAGCTCGGTCCATGCGGGAGCGTTGGCTTCAACCGTCTTATACCTGATCGCTTCGGTCCGAACCACCCGTGAACGCCGACGGTACGGGTTGCACGTCCTCACGCAGCCGATCCCACGCTGTCGCGCGATCGAGTGCGCGAGGGTATACAACAGCAACGATAACCACCGACAGATTCCAGCGTAACGTATTATTAGTAGGCGTCCTAAGCGCACTGTAACGCAGTGACTGAACGCGCTGAGGAGAAATTCTTCATAATCAAACAAAATAGTACATTTTTGATAAAGACGGATACTGGTGTAAGTCGTCGACAATCCATCAAGGACAAGACCTATTCTTGAAATCGATTCGTCGATGGGAGTGCTGACAGAAGTAGTAGTGAATTTTCCCGCCAAATATTAGACTGGTGGCCAAAAGTTTCTGACGACCTTGTCATCTATTCCCTCTGAAAACAGCGCAACGCTGTTCTCGATCCGGAGCGACCGGAGGTAACAATAGTACGCCTGTTATAGGCCGTCGACCCCGCCGCTGTCAGCGGATTCGACGCGGGAAACGACCGTTCGCCAACATACACTACCCGTAGCGACCCGGTCTCCGTGGTTGCCCACTAACCACGAGGTCCCCCGGCGGGACCCAATGTGATATATGTGAATGCCGTCAGTGATGCCCCCGGACCTGCATCTGTACGCAAATATTGCGGATAAAAAGATGTATTGGAAGTAGCTGCGATATTTTTGTTAAGGCTACTGGCCGAGGGGGCGGAAAAGTTGCGTTCCGTTATTTGATATACCGGCGGCCGATCGGTGTGAACGCTTATAATCGATGAGTCTTACCTGAGAGTATGAATGATAACAATAAACCCCGCACGATTCGGGCCGTCGAGCGGGCGTCTCGGATAATCGAGGAACTCGAAAACGAGGGGGCGATGACCCTCTCGGAGATCTCGAACGATCTCGATATATCGAAGAGTACGGTCCACACGTACCTCTATACCCTCTCACAGGAAGGACTGATCACCAAGCACAACGACGGCTATCGGCTGAGCCTTCGGTATCTCAGCCTCTCTGAACGGGTGAAAAACCGGATCGGTATCTACGATTTCGTAACGCAGGAAGTAGACGAACTGGCCAAAAAGACCAAAGAACGCGCGCAGTTTGCGATGTTAGAAGACGACAGCGTGATCTACATCTATCGGTCGAAAGGCGAAAACGCGATTCCGACGACGCTCTCGATCGGGCAGTACGTCTATCCGCACAGCGTCGCCTCCGGGAAGGCGATCCTGGCGTATCTCCCAGATCATCGCGTAGACGAGATCATCGACAAACACGGGCTGCCAAAGCAGACCGAAAACACGATCACCGACCGCAAGACGTTCAAGCAAAATCTCGATACGGTACGCGAGCGTGGGTACGCGATGGGCAACGAGGAACGTCTGCGTGGCGTCCGGTGTATCGCGACGCCGATCCGAAACGACACTGGTCGCGTGCTGGGTTCGATCAGCATTTCGGGGCCAGTTCGCCGGATGAGCGATGATCGGATCGAGAACGAACTCCGCGATCAACTGTTGCAGTCGACCAACGTGATCGAGGTAAACGCGAAACTCTCGTGAGTGCAATCACTGGTGGCCCCCTGACCTCAGCGTCCGACACACAACTCCTCGCAGCGGTGCGTTCCTCTCGGCGCTGACCGATATCTGTCACAATTTAACCAAAACTTTATTACTGATGATAAATTTTCCCGATATATGGGTATTGCAACCCTTGCACATGCCGAGTTGTACTGTCCAGACCTCGAAGCGTCGCTCGAACACTTCCGCGACACGATGGGAATGTACGTCCGCCACGAGGAGGACGACGCCTACTACCTCGCCGCCTACGGCGACTGGCAGGACTACACGCTCATCCTTCGCGAGGGCGACGAGTGGGGCTGCAACCACGTCGCCTGGATGCTCGAAGACGAAGACGACTTCGAGGTACTCCAACAGCGCATCGAAGACTCCGGCTACGAGACCGAGTGGGCCGACGAGGACAAAGAACCCGGCCAGGGCCGCGCACTCAAGTTCGACTACCCCGGCGAGACCCCCGAGTACTTCGAGCTCGTCTACGACGTCGACCGCGCGTTCGACACGGTCAAAGAAGAAAACCGCGCACGACTCAAAAACCAACCCGCGCGCAAGCCCGAACGCGGCGCCGGACTCCGACGCATCGACCACGTGAACTTCAACGTCACCAACGTCCCCGAGTGCGTCGAGTGGTTCGAGGACGTCCTGGGGTTCAACCTCCGCGAACAGGGACTCGATCCCGAAGGCAATCAGGTCGGTGCGTGGCTCAGCGTCTCCCCGCTCGTCCACGAGATCGCGTTCGTGAACGCCCCCCCGGACGCGAACGTCAACGACAAGATCGACCACGTCGCCTACTATATGGACGGTGGCCAGTCGGGCGAACTCGAACGCGCGGCGGACTTGCTTCGGGAGCGCGGCATCGAGATGGTCGGCGGCCCCGCCCGCCACGGCATCAGTCAAGCGCACTTCAACTACTACGTCGAACCCTCGGGCAACAAGATCGAGATCTTCGCGGGCGGCTACCTCATCTTCGACCCCGACTGGGAGACCATCACCTGGACGCCCGAGGACGGGTCTGACGGGTTCGTCTGGTGGGGCGGTAAAGCCGGCTCGCACGCCCGCCGCCAGTACGACTACATCCCCACCGACGAGACCGACTGGAGCGACCAGGGAAGCGAGCCCGAGTGCCATCCGATTCGTGAGCGCGACAAAGCACAGGAACCGCCCGTCGAAGCCGACGACTGACGCACACGCCCAAGTGTCACCCTCTCCCGGGCAGATCTGATTCCCCTCGACGTCGACCGCGATTGCCCTCATACTGTCGGACGGAAGTCCGTGAATCGTGTTGGCCCCCGCCGGGGTGCCGAGACGCTTCACATCGTTCTGTCCGACAGTATCAGCGGTCGGCCTCCTGCGCATCGAGATCGCACAGTCCACCGACAACTGCTGTGCGGCTGGCACGATAGCCACCATCGGTAATTATTTATTGTATGCTATTATATCGTGACTTGGATTCCCATGGCAGAGTTTCCGTTACTCGTACGGTTCCGTACGGACGACTATCCGACCCTCGTGCCCGTCGATTCCGAAGACACGGTCGAGGAGGCGGCGAACAAGATCTCACATATCGTGGACAGTCGGGTCCACATCGACCACGATCGACCGCTGGAGATGATCTACGAAGGGGACGTCGTTCCAAGCGACGAGCGCGTCTCGGAGGCCCTCGAACCCGTAGAGTACGTCGAAATCCAATACGAGGGCGAGGAGATCCCCGAAGGATTCGGCGAGTCACATCCTGCGTGGAACGATGAAAGTATGCTCGAAGCACACCCCGAACACGCGAAACCTCAAGAGTAAGTATGCCAAGAGAAACTGCGAACACGCGCGATGGAGAAAAGCACTACATCTGCGACGACCACGACATCTGGGCCGACGAGATGACCTTCTTTGAGGTCGGCGACCGGAAAGTCCTGATCTGGCGAGATCTCGAAGAGCAGATTCACGCCTACGACGCGATCTGTCCCCACCAGGACCGAGATCTAGAGGAGACCGGTGACCGAGGATGCGTCTGCGGACCGCACGACGACGACACGACGCTCACCTGTAGGGCCCACACCTGGGAGTTCGACCTGAAGTCGGGCGAGGGGCTAAACCCCACCGGAAACGGCCTGAACGAGTACGAAGCGGGCGTCGACGGCGGCGAGGTTTACGTCGTGATTCCGGAGGGGAGCTGAAGATGGGGAAAGTTGGACCCGTCCTCCGGAACAACAGAGAGACCGAAGCGATCATCGAGGCACTGAAGCGTGATACCGACGGAGAGGTCGAAGTCACCGACCGGCGCGCGTACCTCCGTGTCGAGGCCGAAGACAGGTGCGTCGTAACGAAGGAGACGCTGGACGAGATCCTCGGAAAGGGTGCAATCCAAGTCCCTGGTGGGATAGAAGAGCAGATCTCCTCGTTCAAAGGGTACATCAAGCCCCAGTCGGATCGAATCGAGTTCGTCAGCGACATCAAAGAAACCCACTCAGACCAATAGATCGATGAGCGAAAAGGACTACCCGATGAAGCAAGAGACGTATCGGACGTACAGCACTTGGAACCAGCGGCGTGTCCCGACGACGTACGACGTCGCCGCCCACCGGACGAACTACGACATCGGCGAGCGGTACGACGGCACGGTTCCCCGGCTGGCTGTCTCCTCGGACGAGGCGCTCCCCCAGTGGTATCAGCAGTATCGGGAAGGAAGCGCCATCACTGGAGAGTACCCCGACGACTTCGACTCGTGGCGAGACCCCCGCGAGCTTACCTACGAGAAGTACAACGAGTTGATGGACAAGCGAGAGAGCACGATCGAAACGTTGTACGAGCAGGCGGAGGTGCTCGAACGCGGAACCGAGCGGAGCGACGACCCGTGGCTCGATTTCCAAGAACGGGCGTTCCTACCGCTTCGATACCCGTGTCACGGGCTGCAGATGATCGCGTCGTATCTCACGATGTTCGCGCCGTCCAGTACCATCAGCACGGCGATGACGTTCCAGGCGACGGACGAGATCAGACGACAAGAGCGTCTCGCGCGCCGAGCGACCCAGCTCCACAAGGAGTTCCCGGAGAAGGGGTTCACCGAGAACGAGCGCGAAATCTGGGAAGAAGACGAGATGTGGCAGCCGTTGCGGAAGGTCCTCGAGGAACTCCTCGTCGAGTACGACTGGGGCAAGTCGTTCGTCGGCACGAACCTCGTCCTGAAGCCGCTGCTCGACGAACTCTTCCTGGCACACTACTCGGAACTCTTCGACAAGAACGACTCGAACCTCTACGCACAGGTCCTCGACAACTTCTATCTCGACGCGGACCGGAGCCAGGAGGTCGCCGCCTCGGTTGCAGATCACGTCGTCGAGATCGACGAGTCGAACGAGGCCGTCGTACAGGAGACTGTCGACGAGTACTACCCGGCCAGTGAGGAGGCAGTCGAGGCGTTCCGACCGGCGTTCGAGTCGATGCCGCCGGAGACGATGGCTTTCGACGACGTACTGGACGACATCCGCAGGAAGTACGACGCGATGCTCGCAGACCTCCCCGTGTCGCGCCCCGCCTAACTCGAGATCAACCCCGCCGACGCCGCTTTCGCGTCGCGCTTAGCCGCGGGTACAGGCCTTCTATCGGCTGTTTTGTGGCGTTTCGGAGTAAATTTTAATATAGTTCGGTTAAACTACTCCAGTGCATATGCTACCAAACGTGAGGCGTGAGGACTGGTACCAGACGGCGACGAACACGAACTGGGATCTGTCCTACGTCGACGAAGAGGAAGCCTTCCCACCGGAGATGACGGGGCAGGACGCGTACGACATTCCCGAAGGCGGTTGGGAAGCCTGGGAGGAGACCTACAAACAGACGGCCCGAGAGTACTACGAGACGCAACACGAGAAAGACGGGAGCGTCTACTCGGTCAGTTCGGCGATGGAGCAGTCGGGGCTTCCGCACTCCCTCGGGATGGGGTGGGAAGACGTCTTGAAGTTCCACTTTGCGTCGGTCCCGCTGCTGGAACGCGCCGCCGTGACGAGCGAATCGCAGTACGCTCGTTTCGCGCCGGACAGCGCGTGGCGACATATGGCGCAGTTCGGCGCGATGGACGAACTGCGACACACCGAACTGCAGCTGCGGATTCCTCACAGTTTCGTCAAGGAGGACGCCCAGTACGACTGGAGTAAGAAGCTCTATCACACCGAAGATTGGGCGTCGGTCGCGGCCCGCCACCTGTTTGACGACTTCAAAGCCTCTAACGCGATCGACTCCGCGCTACAGGTCACATTCGCGTTCGAAACCGGATTCACGAATATGCAGTTCCTCGCGCTGGCCTCCGACGCCGCGGACGTCGGTGACATCGAGTTTGCGGAGGCCATCTCGTCGATCCAGACCGACGAGGCCCGACACGCCCAGCAGGGCAATGCGATCATCGAGATCCTCGACGAGTACGACGACCTCGACCGTGCACAGTATCTGGTCGATAAGTCGTTCTGGCGCTGTTATAAACTGTTCTCGGCGCTGACGGGCCCAAGTATGGACTACTACACGCCCGTCGAGGACCGTGAGATGTCCTGGGGCGAATTTATGGAAGAGTGGATCGTCGACCAGTTCCTCGAGAATATCGAGAGCACCGGTCTCGAAAAACCGTGGTACTGGGAGCAGTTCATCGAGCTGGTACGGGAGGGTGGCACCAGCCACTACATGGCGGGCGGACACTACCACTGGCGGCCGACGCTACCCATCGCACCGCCGGGTGTCACCGAGGAAGACCGCGAGTGGCTCGAAGAGAAATACCCGGGCTGGGAGGACCGTTGGGGCGAAAAGTGGGATCGACACGCCGAGGCGATGCGGAACGACAACCTCGAAAAGACAGTCGCCGACGACCTCATCGTGCTGTGTGACCTCTGTCAACTTCCCGCGATTCACGCGGACCCCGACCGCGAGAATAACCGCCTCCACTCTCACGAGCACGACGGCGAGACGTACTACTTCTGCTCGGAGCCGTGTCAGTGGATCTTCGAGAACGAACCCGACCGCTACGCGGAGCACAAATCCATCCTGCGCCGCTTCCTGGCTGGCGACATCCAGCCGCAGACGCTCGAAGGGGCTCTCGAACATATGGGTATGGGCGAGGAGAACGTCCACGAGCGCGGCATCGACTTCCGCGCGCCCGAGTGGGGAGACGACTGGGCCGACTGGAAGCCACCGTCCGCAGAGCCGACCAGTGCCGCCAGCGACGACTGACACATAAACAGAGGCGTTCCGCGGACACGGCGAGAAGCAACGGTAGAACGGAGCGACACGCGTCGAGACCGCAGTATTTGCTCGCTTCCGGTACTTTTTGATCAGTGGTTGCGATATATTTAATTACTATTAGATAGTATTGAGTGTCAATGGCTCCCACGAGTCAAGAGCAAGAGTCCCTAGGCGAGTGCCCGGCATGTGGATACGAATTTACCGAGGACGACATCCTCGATGGTCCGCCGCCGCTGTACGGCGAACCAACCGTTCGATGTCCGAATTACGACGGCACCGATCCGACCGACGAGCATCGGGCGGTCTTCGAGGACCTCGAAGGGACGCCTCACTCTATCAGGGTGTCGAATCTCGAGGTCGAACAGGCAGACTAGCGTAGTGAGCGACGGAACCGACAGTTGACCCCGTCAAGTCAGCAGGGGTCCGCAGTCAAACGTTGTAACTCACTCAAAAGTTATTTATAATATTCTTTCGAACGTGCTACTATGGCCGACGAGCAGTTTCACCCGTCAGAGTGCTGTGTCAAGTGCCCACACTTCGATGAGTTCGGGCGGGCGTGTACACACAGTCTACGACAAGCGATCATCAAGGAACTCACAGACGGGACGTCCACGAACTGTCCCATCTACTCTGAGGTTCGAGCGCAATCGATGCGTGACCTCGAACAGCAGCTCGTTTCGTGACACTGTCGAACACAACTGCGTCAAGAGGTCAGTAACTCGGCACGACGAAGTGGTTTACAGACTCGTGCCCAGCGGTGTGAACCAGCGCGCGAAACGGGGAGTCCAGATCGGAAAGTCTTAACTCACGCTACAGTTTCGGCGGCCGCTCGCCGAGAATATCTTCGATCGCCTCGCGGAACATCTCGATGTTCTCTTTCGAGTCCACGGCGGTCGACGCTTTGGTCTCGGGAAGGTTCGTCTCTTTAGCGAGTTCGATCTTTCCTTCGAGACCTTCCTGATCCTCCATATAACTGTAGTACTCCATCAGCTTATCACCGCGGAAGAAGTCCATAATCGCGCGGATGTAGGGAGCGGCCTCTTCGCCCCACTCGTCGATCGGTTTCACCCGCCACTCGCAGTCGTCGTGTCCCATCCCAGCACACTTCGATTCCATCGCCAAAACGGGAATCTCTGCAAATCCGCTGCACCACGCTGACGCGTATCCGGTCAGGCTCCAGCAGACGGGCTCCTCGGCTTCGCCGTTGTAAATCACGTGCTGCTCTGCTTCGTAGGAATTGTGCCAGAGACCCCCATATCGGAACTCGCCGGCATCCTCGTCGTACTCGTATTCGGTCGTTTCGACGCTGACGAGTCCCTTGTCTGTATGGATCTTGGGCCCGGCTTCGAGTAGTTCTTTCTCGCTGTCGAAATCGTAGTTCTTGTCGATAGATAAAAAGTCCGAGTACCCCGACTGGAATCCGAATCGGAACAGCGTCTTCCGGGCTTCTTCAAGTCCTAGCGTGTCGATCAACTGCTGGCGGAGGAGCCCCATTGATTTCGCGTTGAAGATAAGCATCCGGTTGTTCCGGAACGAGTTCACACCCGGTTCGGCCCCGTATTCCAGATCCGCTTTGAGATCGAAATCGTCTGATTTCATCTGATATTGACCTAGGAACCCGACATAAAAAAACTATATGCGTGCCGGAAACCGACGACGACGAGGACGGAACGAACTACATCAGCGGCCCGCGTCGGTAGCGGTACGCATTAGAAAGTGATTGATCTAGTATATTACTAAATAGTGTAGCTTCTATTATATTATTTTTATTTTCTTGTACCCGGACCGTTTCCTTATTTTTGCCCTGAAAAGAAGTGTTATTCATTTAAACTAATATTTCGAGAATATATAAATACTGAATACATTTTGTATGATGTATTCACGGCCACCCTCGTGGCACAACTCCTAAGACGTTCAGTAGTGATGGAACAGTAATGACCGACGGAGCACCCAGAATCGACGACAGGAGGCGACGCCGCTAGCCGATGCGACGAGTCACGACGAGTTTCCTCGGCGTGAGGAAAGCGGAGCGATCGAACAGCACGTACGTTCACCTTCGGTTACGACGATGACAACCTCTGCAGCGGACGATCACCAGACAGGAACCGAGGACCACGAGGGCGAGCCCGACCCAACCGCCGACGCTTCACCGTACGTCGGGAAAGGACTACTCGACGAGACTATGGGGCCGAGTTCTGCGATGGCTCACCTCTATCGCGGCGAACTGCACCGGATGAAGCTCTGGCGCGAGCGCCTCGATAAGACGACCAACTGGGCAGTCGTCGTCATCGCGGCGATCGTCACCTGGGCGTTCTCTAGCCCAGAGAACCCACACTACATTATCCTCATCGGCGTCGCGACGTTGACCGTCTTCCTGACGATCGAAGCCCGTCGCTATCGCGGCTACGACATCTGGCGAACGCGCGTCCGGACGCTTCAGGAGAACGTCTGGGCGTACGGCCTCGACCCAGAAGGTGGTCTCGTCGACGAGAACTGGCGCAAACGGCTCGGCGAGGATTACCGGACGCCGACGCTGAAGATCAGCACCGAGGAGGCCATCGCCCACCGGCTACGGCGGGTGTACCTGCCGCTGTTCGCCGTGCTGCTCGCAGCGTGGTTCGTCCGCATCACGGCATTCTCGCCGAGTTCCTGGATCGAGACCGCCGCCATCGGGATGATCCCCGGCACAGTCGTCGTCGGAGGAGTCACGCTCTTCTACGTTGGCGCGGTCCTCGTGGCCCTTCGATCGCGAACCTGGCACGCAAAAGGCGAACTCCGCACCGAGGATCTGCGAAAGCGACGGTAGGGAGGCGGTCGGCGGGTGGTCAGTGTACAACGGTTGGCGTTTTCTGCCACGCTCTGTCCACTCACCCGTCCCACGCGACTACCGGGCGAGACGTCGCACAGTATCAGAAAGATAGTGAACTGAGAGAACCGACAGATATCGGACACACCTCAGTTCGCAGCGTTCGGGACGTCGCTACGAGTTAGTTGTGGAATCGGACTACAGCCGTGGGGGCCGGCAGTCGTTTCCACGGCCGTCCGGGGATTCGCTGCCGAGGTTACTCGAGGTCGAAGCGGTCGAGCATCATCACTTTGTTCCACGTGTCCACGAAGTCCTGCACGAACTTCTCCTCGGCGTCGTCGCTGCCGTAGACTTCCGAGATCGTCCGCAGTCGGGAGTTCGAGCCGAAGATCAGGTCCACGCGGGAGGCCTCCCACTCGACCGCACCCGTCTCGCGGTCACGCACCTCGAAGACCTCGTTCGAGTCAGAGGCCGGTTCCCACTCGTAGTCCATATCGAGCAGGTTCACGAAGAAGTCGTTGGTCAACGTCTCCGGCTGGTCGGTGAAGACGCCGAGGTCGGAGTCCTGGTAATTCGCGCCCAGTGCGCGCATTCCGCCGACCATAACCGTCATCTCGTTAGCCGTCAGGTTCAGGAGTTCGGCCTTGTCCACCAGCAGTTCTTCCGGCCGGCGTTCGGCTCCGTCTCCGAGGTAGTTCCGGAACCCGTCGGCGTTCGGCTTGAGCGCCTCGAAGGATTCGACGTCGGTCTGTTCCTGCGTGGCGTCCGTCCGTCCGGGCTCGAACGGGATGGTGACGTCGTAGCCGGCATCCGCCGCCGCCTGCTCGACGGCCGCATTGCCGCCCAGCACGATGAGATCGGCGAGCGAGACCCGAACGTCGTCAGATCGCGAGCCGTTGAACTCCTCGCGGATCTCTTCGAGCGTCGACAGCACCGACTCCAGTTCCGCCGGCTCGTTCACTTCCCAGCTCTTCTGCGGTTCGAGACGAAGCCGAGCGCCGTTGGCGCCACCGCGCTTGTCGCTGTCGCGGTAGGTCGACGCCGACGCCCAGGCGGTCTTGACCAACTGAGAGATTGACAGCTCCGAGGCGAGGACCTCCTCTTTGAGTTCGGCGATTTCCGCCTCGCCGACCAGGTCGTAGTCGGCGTCGGGGACGGGGTCCTGCCAGATCATAATCTCGTCCGGAACCTCGGGGCCGAGGAACCGCTCCGGCGGGCCCATATCGCGGTGGATGAGTTTGTACCACGCCTTCGCGAAGGCCTCCTGGAAGTCCCTCGGGTTCTCCTGGAAGTGCTCCAGGACCTCGCGGTAGTCCGGGTCGCGCTTGAGTGCGATGTCCGTCGTCAGCATCATCACGTCTTCTTTGTCCGACGGGTCCTGGACGCCCGGTGCGGCGTTGTCGAGTTCGCCCTCTTCAGTTGTCCACTGCCACGCTCCGCCGGGACCTTTCTCCGCCACCCACTCGTGGTCGAGCAGGTTGTCGACGTAGCTCATATCCCACTGGGTTGGCGTGGTGTTCCACGGACCTTCGATACCGCTCGTGATGGTGTCGGGGCCTTTGCCCTCACCGAAGTCGCTCTCCCAGCCGAGGCCCTGCTCCTCGATGGGTGCTGCTGCGGGCTCGGGGCCGACGTGCTCGTCGGGGTCGTCGGCGCCGTGGACCTTTCCGAAGGTGTGGCCACCAGCGATGAGCGCGACCGTCTCCTCGTCGTTCATCGCCATCTGGCCGAACGACTCTCGGATGTTCTTCGCCGAGCCTTCGAGGTCCGGCTCGCCGTGTGGACCCTCGGGGTTCACGTAGATAAGCCCCATCACGGTGTTGCCGAGCGGCCACTTGAGGTTCCCCTCCTCGTCGAAGCGCTCCTCAGAGGACATCTCGAACTCGTCTTCGGGACCCCAGTCGACCGCCGCGTCAGGCGTGTAGTCGTCCTCGCGTCCACCGCCGAAGCCGAACGTCTCGAAGCCCATCGATTCGAGGGCGACGTTTCCGGCCAGGACGATCAGGTCGCCCCACGAGAGCTGGCGACCGTACTTCTGCTTGACGGGCCAGAGCAGTCGTCGAGCCTTGTCGAGGTTCGCGTTGTCCGGCCAGCTGTCGACCGGCGGGAGGCGCTGGTGACCACCGGATGCGCCACCGCGGCCGTCGAAGGTGCGGTACGTGCCGGCGCTGTGCCACGCCATTCGAATAAAGAACGGCCCGTAGTGGCCGTAATCTGCCGGCCACCAGTCCTGCGACGACGTCATTACCTCCTCGATATCCGCTTTCACCGCCTCGAAGTCGAGCTTCTGGAACTCTTCGGCGTAGTCGAACTCCTCCCCCATCGGATCGACCTGCTGCGCGTTCTGGTCGAGGATCTCTACCTGCAACTGGTCCGGCCACCAGTCTTGGTTGGAGCGTATCATCAATTGGTAGTTGTTGCTTTCGCATATAAATATTGCCTAAGTAGCTAAGTGTGTGTTGGCGATAGGCGAAGTAATTTGTTGAATACGAAAACTTTTGTCAACCATACATCGCGCTCCGCGTGTGCGAAACACAAATAGAGAGCAGGGCTAAAACGAGGACAAAGACAGTCGTGGCCACGTCGTCGCGAACGGCAGCGGCGCTATATAGAGTGGTTCGACTGGGCGGCAGCGGCCCGCGGACGGACTCAGTTCGCACAGTACCGATCCCGCGTCGACCGAAAAGTGGCAGCAAAATCGAAACGCTGCGGTAGCCGGACGGGCGCAACGGCGCGCCACGGGGGCACCACAGCAGGCGTGGGCCGGGAGGCAGCGTTTCCCGCCGTCGTTCGGCGATCGAACACTGTGGGCGGTCGCACGACGACGGCGTGCAAACGCTACCTTGGGGGGGAGAGTACGGGAAGTCGCAGTCAGCTGCTTAGGGGGTTCGTAACCGTTCATAGATTTCTCGCCGAATCATCCGGCGGGAAATCTATGAGGAATTACGAGAATCCCTATTACTCGGTTTTGCGGACGTAGTGCTTGTAGACGTCGTCGCCCTCGACTTGATCGAGCATCTCGACGCCGTCGGTTCCGTCCGCCCAGCCGTCGAGGTCGCTCATACTGCCGGGGTCGGTCGCGAGCACTTCGAGCACCTCGCCTTCGGCGAGGTCGTCGATAGCAGACTTCGTCTGCACGACAGGCATTGGGCACGATGCACCTTTCACGTCCAGCGTCTCCGCGATATCGAATTCAACACTCATTGGGTATCCGCTCCGTGATTCGTATTGGAGCTACTCTACAATATTGATGCCACAATTAAAAGAATATCGGTCTGCAATGTCGGGAGCGGAGTAGACCTCTTTCAACTACTTCTGAGCCTCTGGTCTGATTTGCGTCTTCTATAGCGTACGCACGCACGGGACCCAGTTCGTTTCTTCGCCGGTGCTGTATTGTGCAGTTTTAGAACTACTATGCAAATATTTTTGTATCACCGCCCAGTAGAGGAGAGTGCACGATATGAACGCCGACGACCTTCCCACCCCCGACGCAGAGGCTGACGCCGTCTCCCCGACCGACCTGAAAGCACAGATCGACGCCGGCGACGACGTCACCATCCTCGACGTCCGCATGCAGTCCGACTACGACGAATGGCACATCGACGACGACAACGTCACCTCCATCAACCTCCCCTACTTCCAGTTCCTCGACGACGACATCGACGACGACGTTCTCGAGCAGATCCCCGACGACGACGAACTCGTCGTCCTCTGTGCCAAAGGCGGCTCCAGCGAGTTCGTCGCTGGCACTCTCGTCGACCTCGGCTACGACGCCCTCACCCTCGAAGACGGTATGAACGGCTGGGCGAAGATCTACGACCGCGTCGAAGTCTCCGACTACGACGGCGCGGGCACCCTCTACCAGTACCAGCGCCCCTCCTCGGGCTGCCTGGGCTACCTCCTCGTCGACGGCGACGAAGCCGCCATCGTCGACCCCCTGCGGGCCTTTACCGACCGCTACCTCGACGACGCCGACGAGCTCGGCGTCGACCTGCAGTACGCCCTGGACACCCACATCCACGCGGACCACATCTCGGGCGTCCGCAACCTCGACGACGAAGGCGTCGAGGGCGTCATCCCCGCCGCCGCCGTCGACCGCGGCGTCACCTACGCGGACGAACTCACGACGGCCGAAGACGGCGACACGTTCCAGGTTGGCGACGCCGAGATCGAGACGGTCTACACGCCCGGACACACGACTGGAATGACGTCGTACCTCCTGGATGAGAGCCTGCTGGCGACGGGCGACGGTCTGTTCATCGAGAGCGTTGCGCGCCCGGACCTCGAAGAGGGCGACGACGGCGCCCCGGACGCGGCACGGATGCTCTACGAATCGCTGCAGGAACGCGTGCTGACGCTGCCAGACGAGACGCTCATCGGCGGCGCACACTTCAGTGACGCGGCAGTGCCCGCCGACGACGGCACGTACACGGCACCGATCGGCGACCTGAAAGAGCGGATGGACGCGCTGTCGATGGACGAAGACGCGTTCGTCGAGCTCATCCTGGCGGACATGCCGCCGCGGCCCGCGAACTACGAGGACATCATCGCGACGAACCTCGGGCAGAACGTGGCCGACGACGAGGAAGCCTTCTCGCTGGAACTCGGCCCCAACAACTGCGCCGCCAGCCAGGAATCGCTCGCTGACGACTAAGTCAGTGGAACTAACGCTCGCCGTCGGTCCCGTGTCGGTGCCGTCGGCGGGCGCTGACTCATACACAACGCGAGTCGATCGCCCTCCCGCCGGCGATCGCTAACTCCCTTCCCCCCTCCCACTTTCCTCGAATACGATGGACGTAGCTGTACTCCTGTTGTTCGGTGTCGCAAGTATCGCTAGCCTGTTTATGGCCTGGGTCGTCGGCGCGGGATCGAGCGGCGCGACGCCGTTCGCTCCAGCCGTCGGAGCCAACGCGATCTCGACGATGCGCGCCGCGTTCGTCGTCGGCATCTTCGGCTTCGTCGGCGCCGTCACGCAGGGCGCAAACGTCTCGGAGGCGGTCGGAAGCGGCCTCATCGAGGGCGTTTCCCTCCCCGCGACGGGTGTGATCCTCGTGCTGTTGATCGGCGCGGGGCTGATGGCGATCGGTATCTACACGGGCTACCCGATCGCGACCGCGTTCACCGTCACCGGCTCGGTCGTCGGCGTCGGACTCGCGCTCGGCGGCGCGCCCGCGTGGGCGAAGTACCAGCAGATCGGGCTGGTCTGGGTCGCGACGCCGGTCGTCGGTGGCGGAATCGCGTACGCCATCGCGAGCGTCCTGCCCCGAGAAGACGTTCCCGAGCGGTTCAGCGTCCCGGTCCTGACGGCGCTCGTCGGTGCGGTGATCACGAATCTCGAATTTCCCACGCTCGGCCCGCACGGAGCCCCTGGATCGATCGCCGGGGCGGCGGCGCGATCGCTCCCGATCGACCGTGCCGTCGCCGTCGGCGGCGCGACGCTCGCCGTCGCCCTCGCCACCGCGCTCGTCGTCCACTGGGACGTGAACCGCGACCGCGACGGCGGGCTCAGACGCGTGCTGTT
Source organism: Halobellus sp. Atlit-38R (assembly GCF_003665925.1). Lineage (NCBI taxonomy): Archaea > Methanobacteriati > Methanobacteriota > Halobacteria > Halobacteriales > Haloferacaceae > Halobellus > Halobellus sp. Atlit-38R. The sequence goes on along the minus strand of NZ_QXIJ01000007.1, from coordinate 86,673 downwards.
GGCGCTCGGGTCGCTCGTGGCGTTCTCCGCGGGAGGGAGCCAGGTCGGTCTCGCCGTCGGCCCGCTGTTACCGCTCGCCGACGAGATCGGATTCGTCTCGACGTTCGCCGTGCTCGTCGGTGGTGGCCTCGGAATCCTCGTGGGGTCGTGGACCGGCGCGCCCCGGATGATCAAGTCGCTGTCGCAGGACTACTCTTCGCTCGGGCCGCGGCGCTCGATCGCGACGCTGATCCCGTCGTTTCTGATCGCCCAGACTGCCGTGTTACTCGGCGTCCCCGTCTCGTTCAACGAGATCATCGTCAGCGGGATCGTCGGGAGCGGTGCAGCCGTCGGCGGCGGTGACGTCGTCGATCTGCGGAAGATTCTCCTCACGATCGGGGCGTGGATCGGCTCGCTGGGGCTCGCGTTCGTCGTTGCCTATCTGACGGCGGTCGCAGCGCTGTAGGGCGGCCAGCGGCGATCCAGCCCACCAGAGAGCTATTCTCAGAGAGCCACCTGCACAGGGGAGAGCGACTGCCACGCGCCAGGTCAGCGGAGCGGCGACACCACAGCAACGAGAGAAAGGAGATCACAGCGGCCACAGAATGGTACAGCGGAGTCCAGCGGGAACATACAGCGGGTTCGGACGGAAACGGACAGCAGAGTTTAGAGGGAACGTACGACGGATGTCTGAGGGAGTGTACAGCGGAGTCCGACGAGACGCGACGGAGACCGGGCAAGCGACGAGACGCCGGTAGCTGGCGGCCACCCGAGCGCAGGTGGGACTAGCCGGCGAGGCGACGCATCGAACAGGACGGCGAGCGAGCACACCGAGGTACGGTCGAGAGCCAGAGTGGCCTGCGACAGCGAGAGGGACTCGTCGCCTCGGCCAGACGACGTGTGACACCGAGAGCGTCAGGGCGAACGAGAGCCGAGACCGTCTCGGGCTGTTGAACTGTTCGTCTGAGACCGGCGGCTGAGAGCAGTAGTGCAGATTCTCACTCGGCGGGATCGATCACAACCGCTGATCGTGCAGTTGCCGTACAGCTACGTATGAGCCACACCGAATCCACGACCGAAACGGAGCGCGTCTGGATGGTCGAGCGGACGTTCTCCGCCGACGCGCCCCACATACTGGTGCTCGTCTACGCGACGACCGACGGTACACAGTACCACCAGAAGGAGCGTGCGTTCAACCGCTTCAGTGGGACGGTCCCGGAAGTCACCGCAGCGATCGAGGTCGAGGCCGAGGATCTCAGCACGGTCGACGACGCCGAGACGCGCGACCGATACGCGAAAGAGACCGAACGGATGCGGGAACGCCACGCCCCCGACGACGCCGTGTGAAGGGGCGTGGCGAGTCGTGCAGTGTCGGACGCGGTGCAAGTGAGAGCCGAGGCGGGGCAGCACGGATTGGCCCCCGACCGCAAGCGATGGACTGCTGCTTGTCAGCTGTAGTCACGAGAGAGGGACCCGAGCGCGCGTCCAACGCACCTACGGTAGCATTTGCAATTCTTCACGCAGCCGATCAGACGCTGTCGAGCGATCGGGTGAGCAATCAGTTGCAAATGCTACGATAGCCGCTCCCTCTCAGGAACGCGAAGACCGAGCGCGAACGAAGTAGCGGTGGAACGAGGTACGCGTCGAGACCTGCGTGAGAACAGGTGAGAAGGGGCCGTAGAGTTATGTCGCGATCGCGCGGGGCTCCCCACCGTGTGTGACAGCAGACCGGAGAACAGAGAATCGGAAGCCGCTCAGCAGAGGCGAAACAGAAGAAGTCCTCAGGCGTTAGTCAGCAGATTGTGCCGTCGCCGTGGGGCCCTGCGCGCGGAGTTCGCGGATGGAGCTGACGACGACTGCACCGCTCACGAGCATCGCAGCGCCGACGATGATCGCCAGCGACACGACGTCGAGGACGGGCATCTCGATAGCGCCGCCGATCTCGCGGACCGCAACAGCGATCGAGCCGAGCAGTAGCATAATACCGAAGTAGACCTTGATGTCGTCCTCCTCGACCAGGCTCGTCGCCGCGGCACCGAGCCGGGCACCGAGCGCACTACCCGCCAGAAGCGGGACGACGATCGAGAGGTTGACCGCACCGTCCATCGCGTACAGGAAGCTCCCGATCCCGCCCGAGAAGACGATCTCGAACAGGTCGGTCCCGACAGCGACCGGGACGGGCACGCCGATCAGGTAGAACAGCGCGGGCATCCGGATGAACCCGCCGCCGACGCCCAGGAAGCCCGAGAGCAGCCCCGTCGCGAACGCGACGCCGAGGATCATCCACAGCGAGACCTTGAGACCGCCCTTGATCCCCATCATCGGCGGAATGTTGTACGACTGAATCTTCTTGGCGATGTCGGGGATGTCTTCGGCCGCTTCTTCGACGTCCATATCTTCGGCGTCGTGGCTGACGCCGCCTTCACCGTCGCTTTTCAGCGCGTTGTAGGTGATGAAGACACCGATGCCACCGAGGAGCCCCACGTACGCGATGCTCACAACGGTGTTAGCCAGTCCGATGTCCTGGAGCCAGTGCAACCCGATCTTCCCGACTTCGATGCCGGCAGTCGTCCCGGCGATCATCAGCACGCCGAGTTTGTAGTCGACCTGACCCAGGTCGCGGTGTTTCAGCGTGGCGATGACGGACGTCCCGAAGACGAACGCCAGGCCGGACGCGACTGCGACGTCTGTCCTGTAGCCCATAACGAGCAGGGCCGGCGTGACCAGGAACGAACCGCCCATTCCGAAGAAGCCGAACAGGAGACCGATCAGTACCCCGAAGCCAGCGAACATCGCCAGCATACTCACGGCGACACCCAGCAGCTCCATTGGTTAGTCACCCCGCAGGGCGCGGGCAATCGTCGGCCCGAGGATACTTTCGAGTACACCATACCCAACGTACAGCAGGAGGGCCTCAACGAGCACAATGCCGATCAGCATCGCTGCGCCCGTGGGGCCGGCAGCGTTCTCAAGCCCGAACATTGAGAGCCACCTCGTGGAATCTTGCGAATTTCATGGATTTCTGCGCAACTGGTGATAACCGGTGCGTGCACTTAACGGTATTGGGATCTGGATACAATACTATATCTAGCTAACCCACGTGTGGTTGGTGATAAGTTATGGGTAGCTATACGCCCGAAAACCGCCAGTTTCGTTGTCAACACGGCGTCCTATGGCGTGCGTCGTTGCGCGCGTGATCGCGCAGTGGATCCCAATGACCCATAGTAATTATTTGACCTAATCGGGGGAAGGGAAACCCGAAAGACGACAGAGTCGCACTCGTCCGGCCGGTCGAGAGTTGTGCACAGAAGGTGCAAAATATTGCGCCGATATTGCACTTATGCTGAATTTAAAACCAATTATTGCGGGTTCTTTCGGAGCGGGGAATAGTCGTTCGATCGTCATTTGTTCGGAGGCATCCGTGTCTCCACCACGAATTACTCGACGCCGAGTACGGACGGAAATGCACAGGTCATTCTCAACACTGGCAGCAGAAATGTCAATTTTATTATTTATTTGTGCAAATTTTGCACCTATCTACGTGGATACCGATTACGTAGATCTACTGTTTTAGGCCATCCTGAACTCTTTTGCTAGCGTATTTGTTTTTAGATTGGAAGAGAGATCTAGGCAATCTGCACCGATTGTCTGCACACACAGAATTGTGGAGAACCTAAACAAATCTTTTATGCACGCAGCGCGTAGTGTAGGATAGTGACAATGCCCGACTCGATGTCTGAACAACTTCGACAGGATATGGAGTGCGAGGGACTGCTGGAATGCTTCCACGGCCTCAAGCAACTCGACAAAGAGTGCTTCCAAGTCCTCGTACAGGCTGACGAACCCCTCACCGTCGACGAGATCGCCGAGATCGTCGACCGCGAGCGCTCGACGGCGTACCGCTCGATTCAGCGGCTGCTCCAGTCCGGATTCATCAAGAAAGAGCAGGTGAACTACGAGCAGGGCGGCTACTACCACGTCTACTCGCCGGCGAACGCAGAGCAGATCTCCGACAGTATGCAGCGGATGCTCAACGACTGGTACGCGAAGATGGGCCAACTCATCCAAGAGTTCGAGGACAAATACGAGCGCCAGGACTCCGAGATGGCCGTCGAGAGCTAGCCGGACGGCTGACCGTTACTCTCTATCCGTCTCGACTCTCTGTCGTCGCTGCCGCGTTTCTCGGTTGTAAGACCGCTATAGATGGAGTGCGCGCCCACGGGAAGCGCCGAACCGCCACGGCACCACCAGGCGTGTGACCGCTTCCAAACGGTGGTACCTCAGTCGAACCGGAACGTTTCGAGGTTTCTGGGCGCGTACGTACGCACGTCGAACTTCTGATAGAGTCCAGACGAGAGCTGATCCGTCGACGCCTCATCGCCGTGGACGCAGATGATCTCCTCGGGACGCGGGTTCATCGTTCCGACGAAGTTCTCGAGGCCGTTGCGGTCGGCGTGGCCCGAGAAGCCGCTCACCGACTCGACGCCGAGGCGAAGCGTCAACTGCTCGCTCCGGCCGCCGCGGTCGCTGAACGGGATCTCGCGTCGCCCACTCTGGATGCGCCGGCCGAGCGTGCCCTGCGCCTGGTAGCCGACGAAGATGAGCTGATTTTCGGGCTCGCTGCCGAGGAGTTCGAGCCAGGACATAATCGGGCCGCCGGTGACCATCCCCGACGTAGAGAGGACGATGCAGGGTTCGCCGCCGGCGACTTCCTCGCGCATCTCCTGGCCGCCGTCGACCTGCTGGAACTGCTCGGCGAGGAAGGGATTTTCGTCCTCGTGGAGAATCCGATCGCGAAGGCCGTCACGGAGGAACTCGGGGTACGCCGTGTGGATGGCCGTCGCCTCGCGGATCATCCCGTCGAGGTAGATCGGCATCGTTGGGAGGTCCCCTTCGCGCATCGCCTCTTCGAGGACGAGCATCAACTCCTGGGAGCGTCCGACGGCGAACGCCGGGATGACGACCTTCCCGCCGCGGTCGTGGGTCTCTCTGATGATCTCGAGGAGGTTCCGCTCGGAGTCTTCCTGATCGGTCTGGTAGTCGTCGCGGCGGCCGTACGTCGACTCCATCACGAGTGTCTCCACGCGCGGGAAGTCGTTCGAGGCGCCGTTGAACAGGCGCGTGTCGGTGTAGTGAACGTCGCCGGAGAAGACGACGTTGTGGAATCCGTCTCCGATGTGGAAGTGCGAGACTGCCGAGCCGAGAATGTGGCCCGCGTTGTGGAACGTGAGTTTGATGTCGGGCGCGATGTCGGTGACGTCGCCGTAATCGAGGGTGATGGTGTGTTTGAGTTCCTCGCGGACCATCTCGGAGTCGTACGGCGGCGTCCGCCCCTCTTTGGCGGCGACGTCGAGGTAGTCCAGTTGGAGCAGGCCCATCAGGTCCCGCGTCGGTTCGGTGGTGTAGACCGGCCCGTCGTAGCCGTACTTGAAGAGTAGCGGCAGCAGGGCGCTGTGGTCGAGGTGGGCGTGCGTCAGCACGACCGCGTCGAGGTCGGCGATGGGATTCGCCTCGGGGACCTGCAGATACGGGACCTCCCCTTCCGCGCCGGGTTTGTCCCCGCAGTCGATGAGGACGCGCGTTTCGGGCGTGCTGAGAACGAAACTCGCGCGGCCGACTTCTCGACAACATCCGAGCGTAGTCACACGAACCCAGTCGGTGTCTTTCGTCTGCTCGCGGTGGATGCTCGTGCCGACGCGTTCGAGGAAGTCGCGACGGTCGTCGCGCTCTTGCATCAGGAAGTTACGGACGTTGTCGACCGTCGAGGACTCCATCGGCGGCGTGCGGAGGACGTCCGGCGTCCAGCCGACTTCCTGCGTGATCTCACGAAGGGTGCTCGCGCGGCGTCCGATGACCAGACCCGGCTTTTCGGCTTCGATCAGGACCTCACCGGTCGCGGGATAGAACTGAAGGTTCGTGATGCCCGCTTCCTCGGGGATCAGTTCGAGAATCTTCGGTTTCGCCTCCGCGGGATCTAGCTGGGTGCCCGCGGCGGGGCGGACCGTAATCCGCTTTCGGAGCGTGCTGGCGAGGCGGCGAATCAGGCCGTCCCGCTCGGCGAACTTTCGTGGCGTCTCCGTGTAGATGACCAGTTCCGGGCCTTCGTAGGCGACGCGCGAGACGACGAGGTCGTCTGGAATCTCGTTTTCGAGTTGCGTTCGAACTGCTTCGAGCGGATCCGTAGTGTCGTTAGTGCTCATACATATCTGGAAAGCCGTGGGCAAGAGCCACCAAAATCCGTGGCCCGTACCACCGGAAGTCTGTTGATGGGGCGCGCCGGAAACGTCGACACGACCGAACGGACGAAATCGTTCAGTTACGTCTATCCGACAGAGTATATAAACGTTTTTCGCTGTCAGAGCGGAGGGTGGGCGCTCACTGCAGAGAGCCGTTCTGTGCGACTCGCGACGACGCTGAAAAAAGTTGGAAATGCGGAAGCGGGGTCGTTTACGGCTCGCTGACGCGCAGGATCGGTTTGATCGTATCACCCTGCTCTGAGTCCTCGACCGCCTGTTCGATGTCCTCGAAGTCGTAGTACGTCACGAGTTCGTCGAAGGGGAACTTACCCTGTCGGTACAGTTCGATCAGATCCGGAATGAACTCCTTGGGGTTGCTGTCGCCCTCGACGACGCCCGTGATCGACCGGCCGTTCAGGATGAGGTCGTTGACGTCGTAGCTCGCTCGGGTGCCGAGTGCGGGCGCGCCGACGACGCCGAGCGTCCCGCGCTGGGTGAGTACGTCGACGGCCTGTTCGGCGACGTCCGGGACGCCCGTCGACTCGACCGCGTAGTCGGCACCGCCGCCAGTCGCCGCTTGGACGGCTTCGACCACGTCGTCGACGTCCTCGGGATTGACCGTCGCCGTCGCGCCGAGTTCTTCGGCTTTCTCCAGTCGGTTCGGTTTGAGATCGATCGAGACGATGTCCGTACAGCCTTTGAGATCCGCGGCGAGCACCGCCGAGAGGCCGACGGAACCAGCCCCGAAGATAGCGATCGACGAGCCAGCCTGCGGGTTCAGTGAATTGATGACTGCACCCGCGCCCGTCTGGATCCCGCATCCGAGCGGGCCGAGCAGTTCGAGCGGGACGTCGTCGTCGACGGCCACGACGTTCCGTTCGGTCGCAATCGCGTGTGTCGCGAACGACGACTGACCGAAGAACCGGCCGCTTACCTCCTCGCCATCGCGAGAGAGGGGCGACGTACCGTCCTCGGGGCGCTGTCCCGAGAAGTTGTGCGCGAAGAAGTCCGCGCAGTACGCCGGGTGCCCGGAGTGACAGCTCGGACACTCGTCGTCGTAATCGAAGCTCATTACCACGCGGTCGCCCGGCTCCACGTCGGTGACGTTCTCGCCGACGGCTTCGACGACGCCGGATCCCTCGTGACCCAGCACGGCCGGCAGCGGTGTCGGATACAGCTGATCACGGACAATCATATCCGTGTGACAGACGCCGACGCCGACGACGCGGACGAGCACCTCGTTGTCCTGCGGGTCTTCTAGTTCGACCTCCTCGATGGTGAACGGTCCTTCCTCCTCGTTTACGACGGCAGCCTGTATCTGCATCGTGAATACCACTACGTAGCGATTTATGGTAAACGTTAGCGTAGGGGGAAATCGTTCGGGCGGGCTGATCGAAGCAGTGGCTGATACTGTCGGACAGAAGTTCGTGAAGTCGGTTGGCACCCACGGGGTGGCGATACGCTTCACATAGTTCTGTCCGACAGTATGAGTACTCACAGTCACAGTTCCGTAGTGGCCGGGACGGCGCCGGGAACGCTCGGGATCAATAGCGGTCAGGTCGCCAGTTGCTGCTTGAGCACGAATCCGAGGACACCGATGACGAGCAATACGGCCACCAGCGAGAGGAAGAGTTCACTGGGTGTTCCGGTCATCGGTCCAACACCGATCACCTCCCGTCCGGTGTGCAAGATGCTGTTCATACGCGGAATCTGACGCTGGTGTAAAAATCCCTTTCGCCGGTTCTCACTGCGAGGCGAAGCGGCGAGAGAGGTATCATAGCGTTCGCCCGCTCGTCTGCTGGTCACGGCACGCAGTCGTCCGGATCGGCAGCAACGTTTCTATACAAAACTTTTACCGCTCTTGTTCGAACGCCGTGTCGATGCGCCCTCCACTCGTCGCCGTCCTCGTCGGATTCCTCATCCTCACGAGCGGATGTCTCGGGCTGACAGCACCCGATCAGCCACCCAGCGACCAACGTGCCCTGGACGCGCTGAACCGGAGTCAGAACGCCACCGCCGACGTCAGGTCGTATCGGACGACAGTCGATGGAACGCTGTCGACGTCCGAAAGCGACGAATCTGTCACGCTCGCGGTGACCGGAAACGTCGCCGTCGACGTCGCCGGACGGCGAATGAACGCGACGACTGGAATCGAAGACGTCGAGGGCACGGTCCGAACGCGACAAACAGCGCCCAAACGGGCCTATATCTCCGGATATACGGCGTACACCGAATGCGCTCGGATGGGGTGGGAGCGCCAGAACCTTTCGGAGTCGCGGTCCTGGCTGACGTATACGCCCGTCGGTCAGCAACTGGCGGTATTGAACGAAACGAACGTCTACTGGCGCGGAACGGAGGTCATCGACGGAACCGAGACTGTCGTCGTCGTCGGGTATCCCTCGAAACAGGCCCTGCGGGCAGTGCCCGACGTTCGGGGAGCGAGTGCAACCGAGATCCAGGACACAAATATCGAGAACGCGACGGTGACCCTCTGGCTCGACAGCGAGACCCATCGACCGGTGCAGGCACAACGCGAGATCGAAGTCGCAGATAGTGGGGCGACAGCGACGGCGACAGTGACGTTCGACTTCGCTGGATACGACGAACCGACGTCGGTACGCCGGCCCGAGTTCGACGAGGACGAAATCTGGCAGCTGGGATGTCCAGGTACAACGTGAGTTTCGACCCGTGCAGCGTTTATAAACCGATAGCGCGTCTATCGTATCGTATGACCGCGATCGGCGAGCTGAACATCGTTCCCGTTCGTGCCGGCAGTATGTCGGGTGAGATCGCGAAAGCGATCGAGGCACTCGAACAGTTCGACGTCGACTACGAGACCAACCCGATGGGAACGGTCATCGAGGCAGAATCGGCCGCGGAACTGTTCGCGGCCGCACAGGCAGCACACGACGCCGTCGACGAGGACCGGGTGATCACGACGCTGAAGATCGACGACAAACGGACCGTCGAACAGCGCGCCAGCGAGAAGGTGGCCGGTGTCGAACAGCGCCTCGGCCGCGAAGCCAAACGCCGGAGCGAGTAGTCGGTCGCCACGTCCGCCTACGCCGTCTGCACGCGAGACGCCGGGAACGGCCGGGGCAGGCGCGAGGAGCAGGTGTGTGAGAAGCAACCGCGCGCGGACCAGACACGCGTAAGTCGGCGGTCAGCACCCCCCGATCAGAATAGCTGCACGTCCCCAGCCACGAGATCATCAGTCAGAGAGTCGATGGCGTCGAGTTCCTCTCGTACCAGCCCTCGAACCGCGTCGTCGGCACGCGCCGTCGTGTCGACGTCGACGGCTACCGGTTCAGTTACCGGGCGCCGGATTTGGGAGAGGAGTTTCACGGCAGCGTATTCAGTCCCGAGCGTCTGGTGAATACGCTCTGCAGCGTTGGTGGCGACGAGGTTGTACAGTTTTCCCACGTGACTGACGGGGTTCTTTCCGGCCGACGCCTCGAGGCTCATCGGTCGATGCGGCGTGATGAGTCCGTTGACGCGGTTGCCCCGACCGACGTTCCCGTCGTCGCCCATCTCCGCGGAGAGACCGGTTTCGGTGAGATAGACGCTCTCGGATTCGACGTCGTCTGCGGCGTTCACTTCGACGCTGACAGTGCGCTCTGTGCGCTGTCTCGCGTACTGGACGGCGAGGTCCGCGATGCGTTCTGTCACCGCGACGTACTCGTCGACGTCCGCGACGAATCGAGAGATGATCGCAGCCGCGACGGTGAGGTGTAGCTCGTCGTCCGTCCGCCAGCCCATCAGTTTGACGTCCGGGCCGACAGCGGAAATCCGCTCGCGGAGTTCTGACTCCAAGCCGTCGACAATCCGGTCAGTTTCCGAAAGCGGCGCATAGCCGCTCCCGACGCTGGTGTCGTTTGCCAGCGGGACCCCCTCTGTGTCGAACATCGATTGCAGATCGGCGGACGCCTCGCCGATTCGGGATTCGAACTCGATCATCTCGCGTTCTAGCTGGGAGAAGTGCGCGTCGACGTAGTCTCGCGCTGCGTCGATTGCGATGTCGTCGACCGGGAGAGGCCGTCCGTCGACGGATCGGGTCGCTCGCCCACCGAGCAGGACGTAGATCGGGTCTATGACCTCGCCGCCTCCGAAGTCTGGCGCAGTCCGTCCGGCAGCCAGTTGGACCTTGTCGGTGTTGTGGTGTAGAACTCGTCCGTGTTCGTCGAGATACCGTTGGGAGAGGGCTCTCGAAACGGCTTCGGCGATACCATCGCAGATCGAGTCCGGATGGCCGATCCCCTTCCGTTCGACGAACTCCGTCGACCGGACCGTGATCGGGTCGTGATCGAGGTGGTTAATAGTAAACGAGGGAGCCGGCATATCGGTATCATTGACAATCGTGAATAAAGAGTGGTTCGTCGGTTACGGTGTCGACACGGGGGCACCGACGTTTTCGACCCGAGAGGTTCGCGGCGACGTCCTTGGTCGGATTCACATTTCCGCAGAATCGACGCTCGATTCCCGCTATCGAACAGTGAGTGTCACGTCCGGCATTCCGCCGTCGAGTCCCCCGAAGGCGGTCTCGTAGCCTTCGTGCCGTGCAATTTGCGGCTGGACGACGACCCGCAAGGAGAGTTCGTCGCCGGACTCGACACCGTCGACGACGGCACCGTAGTGGTAGTCCAAGTCGGGATCGAGCGTCGGCGTGAACGACCCCTCGTAGACCGGCTCACCGCCTCGTGAGAGGACGCCCTCCAGGCCCATCGCGGGAAGGATACTCCGGTTGTGCCGGGTTCGCGCGGAGACCGCGACGTACTGCCCGTCGCCGTCGACACCAGCCGGCGGCATATCGAGGACGGACACGACGAACCTCGCGCCGTTGCTCGTCCCGGTGCCGACGACCCTCCCCGGGAGGTCGTTCTTGGGGGGTGCGAGCGAAGCGGGCAGCATCTCCATTTCCATTGGGTCCACCGCTCCTGGCGTCGCGGTCTCGTCGCCCAGTCGTCGAATCCTGATGTCGTCTCGCTCCTGTCGGCTGTACTCGAAGGGCAGTTCCACCGAGGCCGCCTCCGAGAACCGCCCTTGGAATGCACCCGTCCGTCGGGTGGACACCGCGCCGACACTCAGTTCGACGGTGTACGTTCCATCGCGGTCCAGCCCGAAGTTCGCCCCGTAGTGAAATCCCATCGGCTGCGAGAGCATCGGATAGATGACTTCCTGGGAGACCAGCGAGTCGTCCTGATAGATCTCCGCAGTGAGCCCCGTGTCAGGGAGGACCGTCATACTCTCGGGATCCCAGACGCTCGCCATCAGGTGAACGTCGTCTTCGTCAGCGATCTGCGTGAGTGAGACGGCGTCGCCGTTGACGTTCCAAAACCGGTGTGGATAGCTGTACAGCAGCCCGAACGCGTAGTCGCCGTCGGTGGCCGTGCCGGCCATCTTCATTCCCTCGACGTGACTCGGGACGTATATCGCGTCCGGGCGGTCCTCCGGAATCGGCGGAATCCCGGCCGTTCGGGTCTCGAACAACCCCGTACAGCCCGCGAGGGCGACCGTCCCTCCGAGGGCCGCACCACGCCGGAGCAACGTCCGTCGGTTCATAGCCGACCGTTCGACGCCCCGAAAAATGCCTATTGTGGTCTAGGCCTCGAATCGGGTGCGGGAAATCGGCGACAATTGCGTGAATCGACCCGGGGACAGGGAGACGATCTCATCCTCCGATCACCGGCTGTGAGATGATCCACAGCGAGAGGATCGTGTATCCCACCATCAGGACGACGAGCGGGAAATGTCCCCGTCGGGCGGCCGAGACCGACGGATAGCGCTCGACTGCGACGTGGTGTGCGGCGGCGACCGCAACGACGTGGCCGACGACGATCAGCAGGAGTTGTGAGCCCCAGAACGCCGGCAGCGAGAGCCACCCCAGCGGATCGAGTGGGGCGCTCCCGATACCGAGTGGGTCGACGCTGATCTCGAACAGCCGGGCCGTGCTCCGTACGACGTAGGGGTAGTTGTGAGCGACGTCGTACGCCGCTGCGATCGGGAGGACCGTCGGCGCGAACGCCCGGGCGGCCCCCCGCCAGGCTAGCCTCCCCGAACCGTCCGCCGCGGCCCCGGCGGCCGCATCCGTCGAGAACCCGAGCGCGTCGCCGAGTCGCACGGTGACGACGAACGTCCCGACGAACAGTGCAAGACCGAAACTGTAGAGGAGAACGCTCGTCGGCGGGCCGGTTTGGAGTGTCTCTCGAACACCGAACAGCACGGTTTGATACAGTCGTGTGTTGGTGAAGCCGTCGAAACTCACAGTGTAGACGGCGGCGACGACGAACACGACGATGGCAGGCCCCGAGACGGCGCTGGTACACCCGTGCCAGGGGGCACGGAACGAGAGTTCGACAGCGCCGTTCCGAGACCGGTCGAGAGAGACGCCAGCGACCCGACCAAACAGTCGGTACAGTACGCCGAGCGGGTCGGCCCGCTCGAACCAGATCGGGCCGAAAAGTACCGCACCGGAGAGCATAGCGATCGCGTAGACGGAAATTACGACGGTCGTGAGGAGCGGTGACCGCGGAATAACCGTTAGGTTCTCGACGACGCCGATGAGTACCAGAAAGCCGGCCAGCGCGGGCCACGCGCCGAGCCAAGATGGATACGCGCCCCAGACAGCTAGCTGTCGGCCTTCGAGGCGGCAGAGGCCACGATAGACGGTCCGCCACGGGGAGAGCGTCTGCCACGGGGAGCCGGCCAGGATCGCGAGCAGGCCGACGCCGCGAAACCAGACCGGCCAGGTGAACACAGTGGCGAAGTTCTCGGCGGCGACCTGGCGCCCGGCGTAGCCGAACGCGAGCGAGGTGACGACCCCGAGGAAGAACAGGACGCGGCCAGTAGATCGAAGCCAGCGGATCGTATGAGCATCGATCGTCGCGAGCGTGCGCCCCGCTGTCGTCGTGGGCGAGTGGCTCGTGAACGCGAGCCACAGTGCAGTGAGTGCGACCGTGCCGCCAGCACCCGCGAGGAGCAGCGGGAGCGGGAGCGGCGCATCGAAACGTGACCCGGTCACGTCGTGGGCGCTCGCTCCGTCGGGTGCGAGCGCGAGCACCCCGAGGCTGAGGAGTGCGACGCTCGCCACGCGGACGGACCGACGACCCTCCATCGCCGAGAGCTACGAAGGGCGCGAGCAAAAACGCCTGGGGTGAAACTATAGTAGCGTTTGCAAGTCTTCAGGCACCGAATCGCACGCGGTCGTGCGATTGGTTGTGTAATCAGTTGCAAACGCTACTATAGGGATCGCCGCTCGAATCGGTCGGCCCGTGAGGTCGATTTATTTAGACTCGTCCCGAAATTCCGAGTCGAATGCGCCGTCGAACGCTGCTGGCTCTCGCGCTCCTCCTCGTCGCTCTCGCGAGCCTCGTCGCCGGAGCAGTCGTACAGAACGGCCAGTCCGGCGGCGAGTTGGCGGTCTCGTGGGTGAGTGACACGGCGCGCGAGGTGAGCGGGAATCACCACGCGCCAGCAGTAGGAGAAGTCGACGGCGAGACCCTGGTGTATCTGCCGATCAGCGGGACGACCGACACGGACGACTGTGAGCTCGCAGCGCTGGACGCGACGACCGGCGAGCCCCGCTGGCACTACCAGATACCGGCGGCAGATTGTGCGATTCACTCCGTTGCCGATCCGACCGTCGCCGACTACGACGCCGACGGTGTCGAGGAGGTCCTCGCGGCTACCACGGAAAACGAACTCGTAGCGTTCGACCCCCGCACGGGCGACGTCGAGTTCGAGTACGAGCTCACGTCGTACGGGTATACCAAACCGGTCGTCGCCGACCTCGTGGGTGACGACCGGCCCGAGGTCGTCGTCGTCGACGTTCGCGGGACGGTCTCGGTCGTCCGCGGGGACGGGACGACGGTCTGGACCCGACAGCTCGGCTCCTACACGTGGGGTCAGCCTGCCGTCGAGGACTTCGACGGCGATGGCCGGCCGGAAGTCGCCGTCGGGGCTGGGGGCTCGGGCGAACTCCACCTCTTCGAGCACGACGGAACGCCGGTCTGGGACGACCCAGTCTCGTTCGATAGCTCGATCACGTGGATGGCGACAGGCCAGGCTGACGGCGACGACGACGCGGAGGTCGTCGTCGCAACCGCTCAGGGCGGTCGCGTTGCGATGGTCGACGGAGACGCCAGCATCGTCTGGGAGCGAGATCTGGGCTCGTTCGCGGCAGTCAACGCGGTCGTAGACGGCGACAGCGATGGAGCTGAGGAGGTCTACGCAGTCGCCCGAGACGGGATGCTATACAGCCTCGCCGCGGGTGACGGGACGACAGAGTGGCAGACGACGCTTACGACTGGAGACATTCAGATGATGCCGCCGCCGTCAGCTGGGGACGTCGATGGCGACGGGGCGATCGAACTCGTCGCGCCGACGAACGACGGGATCGTCTCGCTCGTCGATCCGCGCTCCGGTGAAGTCGTGTCCACGTACGAGCGCGAGGACGCCATCTACACCCGTCCGGCGCTCGCCGACGTCGACGGTGATCGCGACGCCGAGGTGTTCGTTATGTACGGTCGGGGGCGCGTCGTCGCCTTCGACGTCACGCGTAGCTGACGTGTAAATCGAAATCACACTGTGTGCTCCTGACTTCCGAGCAATGAAGGACTGTGTGACCAAGGAACTTTTCAAGGAGTTTCGGAACTTCGGGCCTAAAAGGCAACGTCTCCACGGGCGTTGAAATCAGCGTTTCCGTACCCCCGAGCCGAAAGACGGCATCGCGTCAGTCTCATTTTGCGACCTATTCTCATACTGTCGGACAGAGCTATGTGAAAATCATCGGCACCCCGTGGGTACCAATATGATTCACGAACTGCTGTCCAACAGTATCAAGTGTTGATGCTGGAAAGCGCTGGCCGCCGCGAGATGCTCTGCCGGATCGGCAATGTATTTGTGAGTAGAAAAGTAAACTATTTTATATATTATCTTAATATGATTTTTTAAATTTATTTTATAAATTATTTATTTAGTATTATAATATAGAGAAAGTAGATACTACGGGGCTTATAATATAGTGATAATGTCATAGCCAGATTATACCGTATTAACAGGTTTGGAGTGCGACTTTGGTTTAAACTACAATTTATACTATATATCAGGTACCAGTTAAATACTAACTTATTTCTGATTTTTTATATACAGGATCTCATAACAACAATATAGAAACTGACGATCGGTGAGTCTGCAATTGGCATCATTAACTGACTGTGGAAGCATCACTTACGGAGCATTATTTCCCCTCAAATTGAGGCTCCCGATCCTCGTTAAATGCAGCCACGGCTTCCTGATGATCCGCAGTCTGTGAGCAGATGCGTTGAGCCCGTGTCGCATCAGTCAATGCTCTTTCGAGGCTAACGCTGAAGCTTTCGTTCACTAGTTGTTTAGATTTCGCGAGTGCGACAGGCGGCCGGTTCGCAAGCTTTTGTGCGAACTGTCGAGCGCTATCGACAAGCTCGTCGGCGGACACCTGCTCACGAGCGAGATCCCACTCGACGATTTCGGCACCATAGAGCTTTCGTCCGGTGAATATGAGTTCTTTAGCCCTAGCCTCACCGATGAGTCGTGGCAACAAGAACGCGCCACCGTCTCCAGGCACGAACCCGACGTCGATAAACGTTTCACCGAGTACGCCCTCGTCACTGACGATTCGGAAATCACAAGCGAGCGCCGTATCGCACCCCGCTCCGAGTGCGTATCCGTTGACCGCTGCGATGACAGGTGTCTCAATCGCTCGAAGCGTTCGAATGACCTCTTGGAACAGACCGAGACCAGTCTCGTACTCGGCGAAGTCCATTCCTGGCTCCAGCGGCATATCTGTCAGGTCGACGCCAGCGCAGAACGCCTCACCTGCACCGGTCAAGATGATGGCACGCACCCCCTCATCGGTGTCAAGCCGCTTGAGGGTCTCCACGACACCTCGCAAAAGCGGCTCGTTGTAGGCATTCATCGCGTCGGGACGGTCGTATCGAAGACAGACGACGTAGTCAGTTAGCTGTTCAACGTCGAGGGGCGCATCGGTGTCAATCATCATCTGTTAGAAAGTTGTCTTCTTCCTGTTCGTACTTACTCGCTGCGCTACGCTCCACTGTGAGTGCAGCATCGACGATCTCGACACCGTCCGGACCAGCGAAAACCGGATTCAAATCGAGGCTTACGACGTCGGGGTGGTCAATGACGAAATTCGAGACGTCACAGAGAAACTCTACTATTGCATCTCGGTCGGCCGGGGGCTTGCCCCGAGCCCCATCGAGCAGGGCCTGTGCGTCGATGTCGTTGAGCATCTGTCTTGCGTCGTATTCTGTCACCGGCAATGCACGGAACGTTACGTCCTCCAAGATCTCGACGAAGATACCACCGAGGCCGACCATCAGTACTGGGCCGAACTGCTTATCGCGAACGATTCCAACGATGAGTTCGACACCGGCATCACGCATTGGCGACACGAGTACCCCCTCGACTGTCGCATCCGGGGAGTACGCGGTCGCAGCGTCAACAATTTCTCGGAAGGTCGATTGGACGGGTCCGTCCCCTGCAACGTCGAGGGCGACCCCGCCGGCGTCAGACTTGTGGACAATATCAGGGGAGATAATCTTCATTGCAACGGGTCCATCGAACTGGTTTGCAGCAGTCACGGCCGCGCTGGGTGTCCTTGCCACCTCGAACGGCGTAACCGGGAGCGAATGAGAAAACAGGGCTTGCTTGGCCGTGACCTCGGAGAGTTGAGTAGTGTCGATAGCAGTCGACGCAAGGTTGCGTGTGGGACCGCGTAGCTTGTCTGGAAGCGCCAAATCGCTTTTGATGTCGTGTGCCGCCCGATGGTTGCCGTAGGTCGCCAGAGCGTCGAGACTCGCCGCCGCGGCGTCGATTGACTCAACGACCGGAATGCCGCCCTCTCTGAGTATTTCGTGTGGTTTAGTGTCGAACCCTTCGTATGCGCTCTGCACGAGCACCGGCGTATTTGACGCTTCAACGAGATTCACAAGGTCCTCAGCCACTCGGGATTCGACAGCCGTGTATCGCTCCGCGAACCGAACCCCGTAGCCGCCAAACAGACCAGACAGAAGGACTGCGTCCACGTTCGGGTCCGAGATTATCGCCTCTGCACACTGATAAAAGACGCGTTGGTCGTCGTCAGTCCCTCCAGCGACATCCACAGGATTAACGACGCTGGCCGCATCCGGTAAGACTTCCTGTAGTTCGTCCTGCGTCTCCGCAGACAGCTGTGGGACGGCGAGCCCGCGCTCGGTGAGGGCGTCGGCCGCAAGTGTCGCGTGCCCCCCACCGTCAGCGAGGATCCCGATGTTCGACCCGGAGGGAGCGGGCAACGAGGCAAGCGAGTTCGAGACGGCAAGTAGTTCGTCCGAGCGTCTGACACTTACGACTCCGGCTTGCTCGAACACGGCATCGGCAACAGCGCTGTCACCTGCAAGAGAGCCCGTATGCGACGATGCTGAACGCTTGCCGGCATCGGATCGTCCGCTCTTGAGCGTGATAATTGGCATCTCTGGGGTAACTTCGCGAGCAGCCTGGAGAAACGCGCGGCCGTCACTCATACCCTCGATGTAGCAAACGACGGCATCGGTTTCGGGATCCGAATCAAGGTAGGGGAGGTACTCGTGGAACTTGAGATCCGCCTCGTTTCCGACGCCGACGTAGTGGCTATACCCAACCTTGTTGCGCGTGGCTGCTTCCGTGAACAGCGAGATAGCCATATTCCCGCTCTGACAGAGCAGCGCGAGCCCTCCTTCGGGGACGATGTCGGTGCCAACGAGATTGAGATCTTGATGGACGTTGATCATCCCAGACGTGTTCGGACCGATGAGACGGATCCCCTGTTCGTTGGCTAAAGAGACGATTTCGCGTTCGAGTTCTTCACCAGCCTCACCGGATTCACCGAATCCGACAGCGACAACGACTGCACCGGCGAGATCCGTTTCTGCACAGTCTTCGAGCACCTCGGGAACGATACGCGCGGGTGTGACAATGAGGGCGAGGTCGACGCTACCAGGGATCTCGGAGACTGTCTTGTACACCTCCAGGCCGCGTATCTCATCAGCAGTCGGATTCACCGGGTATATCTCACCTTCGTAGCCACCCTCTTGAAGCATCTCGATGGCTTGGTAACCACGCTTTGTCTCGTCGGTAGAGGCCCCGACGATGGCGACTGCTCGCGGATTCATTATCCGGTCGATATCGGTTCGTGAATTCGACATCGTCATTCACCGACAAACGTCGGATCACGGTCTTCAGCGAACGCTTCGACACCTTCCTCCCAGTCGGCAGTCGCCATACACTGAAGCAGCGCCTCCGCTTCCGCATCGATCAACTCGTCTCGGGTTGCATCTCCAGCGCGGTTGAAATTCGATTTCGCTAACTGCATAGGAATCGGCGCGTGACTAGCAAGACTGGATGCCAGTTCAGCGACGGTTTCATCCAGATCGGGGTCCGGAACTGCAGTCGTGGCAACGCCCTCAGAGGCGGCCTCGGCGCCATCGAGAGTCGCTGCTGACAACACCAGTTCCTTGGCCCGGGCTTGGCCCACACGTCGAGCAAGCGTGTATGTGATGCCACCACCGACGTAGGTTCCGATACTTACCTCGGGGAAGCGAAACTCTGCATCAGACGCGGTGATGACGAAGTCGGCACTGAGCGCAAGTTCTGCCCCTGCACCGATCGCGTAGCCGTGTACCTTCGCCACAACTGGTGCGGGGTGGGTCTGAACTTCCTCACACGCATTTTGTGCATTCCAGACGTATTCCTGCCGCTCTTCAGTCGATCGCTGCACCTCACCGTGGTTTTTCATATCCGCACCGACACAGAAGGCTCGACCAGCTCCCTCAAGTATCACGACACGAGCGTCGTCAGCGGCTGCCTGCTCAAGTCTGGATTCGAGGCTCTCATAGAGGGCAGGAGTCACAGCGTTAAGACGTTCGGGACGGTCTAGTCGAATTCGAGCGATGTGATCATCCAATTCGTACCTCGTCGGGCTCTCAGTAGTACTCATTGTTAGGCTATTGAGTACAACCTCAGAGCAGAGTTATTTAAGTGTTTTCCAGGTACGCTTGTGTAACGCTATCGGCCGGTTCGTTCCCAGTCGGAGAATCCCCTGTGCGGCTTGTTCGGTGAACCTCCCGGGAGGACTCGTCTTGACTACCCGTAAATCGGCACCGGAATCAGCGCTTGATCGGGCGCGACCACTCCTGCTCGAAGAGTGTGGTACCGTCCGAAGTGACTTTCGTAGTCGCTTTCGCGTGCGCGCGACCGAACCGATTCGTAGCCACGACGGTCACTTCTTCAGTTGGGTATTCCAGCGTCCACCGGAGTTCGCTCGTCGCGACGAGCGAACTCGGGTCATCAGCGGACACACTCATTTCGAGTTCGGTTTCACGGGTCATCGACGTGTGAGGCAACTCCAATCGGAGATTGGAGTCCGCCCTAACTGTGGCCGTGTCAGCAATTGCTTCTCGTGACCGTTCCCAGTTCGAGTCGCTCGCGACGACACGCTCGGCAGTCGTTGAGAGCGATTCGTCGGGGGACGGGAGAGAAATGCGGTCCGAGAAGGAATCGGTTTCAAGGAAGCCCCCGGGAATTTCGACGACTGACGGCTCTTCGGGAGTCGATAACAGGGTTGTAGTCCCGCTGGTTCCTGTCGGCATAAATTCTGGGAAGAATGCATTAGCGACAGCAATTCTGATCCGATGGCCAGCCTCGAAGCAGTGTGACTTCGGCTTCAGTGGGATCTCGACTTCGACTTCCTCGCCGGAGACCGGCTCATCTAGCTCCGATAGTGAGTTGCATCGGATGCGCTTGGTGCCGTGGGTTACCATCGTTGCGGAACCGTCGGGGGCGACATCGACGATGCGGATAGAGACCGTAGGATCGTCGATAGTGGTACGGAGTCGAACTGTCGCTTCCCCAGTTCCGGTGAAGTCAAATGGCTTGTCGAGTGGGTCCGACTCGAAAGTCAGCGAACGGGCGTCGTCCTCGTTCGTGTCGCCAGCAGGCACCTGCGCGCCCGAAGGGTAGATCGAGTCGATGCCGACAGTGTAATCAGGTTCGTACTCCCGCTCTACTCGTCCCGTGTCGAAATCTTCGGCTGATTGGAGACCGGTCGGGGTGAGGGCGAATGTGGCATCAGCGGCGTCCTTCGAACTGTCTGGCCACTCGCTTTTCCCTCGCCAGACACCTTCGTCCACGTTTCCGCCGCCCTCTCGCTCTGTCCACACCTGAACTGCCGGCTTGTCGACGATGCTGCGACTTTCGTCTTTGAGAAAGTGATCAAACCAAGCGAGTGCTTGTTTTCGGAACCCGATCGAACTCTCGCGTCCACGGTGCGGCATCGTGTGCCGCCACGGGCCGAGTAACATTTTCTTCGGGCCATTGGCTGCCTCGAAAAACTCTACAGTGTCGCGGGTGTAAGAGTCGCGCGTCCCACCGACCGCCAACATCGGTGTCTCGATGTTTTCCACTGGGATATCGGTACCCTCCCAGAATTCGTCTTTGACGTCGTGATCCAAGAAATCGAACAAGAACGGATCTCGGTCCTGTGTCACCTCCAGTTGAGTCTGCCACGTATCGACCCACTCGCCACGCTGGTCGCGTCGACTGGGAGGCTTAGCGTCAAGAACCTGCATCAGCGTCAGCCAATCCGTGCCGATGTAGTATAGCTCGAAAAGCCCACCGTACGAGTAGGCGTTGCGGTACCCCATAAATGGGGTATGAATTGGCACAATTGCTTCTAGGGCGTCTGGCTGGCGTGCAGCTGCTGCCAGCGCAGTGATACCACCGTATGATTTCCCATACATTCCGATGCGACCGTTCGTCCACTCACGGTCAGCTAACCACTCGATGATCGCTTCCGCTTCCCGGCCCTCGTTTGCACCGAACATTTTGTCCAACCGCCCAGTGGAGGCACCGGTACCGATCATATCCGCAACGATGACTTCGTAGCCCTGGCTTGCAAGATACCGGTTCAACGGATCGTACGCCCCATAGGTAATCATATCATCTTTCGGGTAGGGAACGTACATTAGGAGAGCGGGTAGTGGACCCTCGGATTCAACGGGCTCGTACCGAGTAGCCGATACAGTGTCCTCTTCGACGGGAATCTCGAGGTCGGGGTGTCGACGGATCCCGGACTGGTCAGCTACCGCTGTGTTATCCATACGACCCATCAATATTCCGTTGATTTAATTATTGCGGTCAGGGTACCCCCTATCGGTCGAATCGTGCGGGCAGCGAGCACAAGTTGCGTCACGTAACGAAGACGCATCGCCGCTTGCTGCTGCAGTTTTCCACTGTCTCACTGAGACCACGAACCGCCACCATCCAAGAGAAGATTCCGTAATCGATGAAATTATTCAGGCTAGCTGAACCTTATTTCAGGTCGGGTTATTAACTTCCACACTAATATGTACCGTGTGTACAGTTGTCATATATACAGATCATTGACTCTGCCGTACTACTCAAAGAATGTGCCAGTTCGAGGTGGCTTCACGGGATATGAAAATCACATATGTACACCTGTGAGTCATTTATAAAGATGAGTTTGCTTGGGCAAGATAGTCAGCACAGCACCAGCTAATTTCAATCTGTCTAAATACTAATTCAGCTAGGTAGATTAGTTACGTCCGCAGTTCCACCTCGATTGCCTTTGCTGCCTCCAGAACGCGTGGTGCGAGCGTCTGATGGATATCCTCCAAAGAGTGTCTGCTTACAAGACCCGAGACGCTGACTGCAGCGTAGGACCCGTCTGGGTTCTCGATGGGCGCCCCAACGGCGAAGATTCCGTCTGTGTTCTCTTCGTCATTAATCGCATAACCGCGGTCGCGTGCGTGTTCAATATCTTCTAGAAGTTCATCGCGGGAGGTGATCGTGTTCGACGCCTGTTCTACCAGCCCTTCGGACTCGATAACGTCGTCTATTTCTTCTTCGGACATCATCATAAGAATCGCTTTGCCGACAGCAGTCGTGTGCAGATACTCCCGTCGTCGGATGTGCGAGTAGTTTCGGAGATTCTGTTGTCGATTCTCGCTCATCAAATAGATCGCGCGGTTGTACTCCTCGATGACCAGATTGGCCGTCTGGCCCGTCTCGTCCGCTAGCCAAACGAGGTTGGGTTTGCCGACTCGGTAGATAGGCAATCGGTGCTTAGCGAAATCACCGATGTGAATGAATCGATTAGCCAGTTCATATTTGCTGCCACTTTTCTTGACGTACTCACGCTGTTTGAACGTCTGTAGATAGTTATGTACGGTGCTCGGGGGTATATCTGTGGCTTCGGCTAGTTCAGTTACCCCCGCTTGCTCTAGGATCTTCAGCTGCTCGACGATGCTCAGTGCGCGGTCCACCGACCTGACTGTTGTCTCGTTTTCGTGTGACATACTCACTAACAACCAATAGTCCACTTGTACAAAAAAGTCATTCAGGCCAGTTGAAAAATTATCTAGAAACCACTGTCTACACGAGGCTCTCAAAAACAGAGTCGAACTGGAGTTGTGCAGACGAGGGCTGAATCAAATTTTAACAGTCTCAGTCGTGCTGAGAGAAGCATTCCTAAGCTGGCGAACGAGTGGTCGACATCGCGCAAACGTACTTCCAGGATTCGTTCGACATTGACTTCTGGCCCACTCCAGACGCACAGACGTCCAGTTTGTCGAACCGTTCCGAACCGTCCTCTCTGAGAGAAACAGGCTCCCGGTAGATGCGTACACCGAACCGTATGAGGAAGTTTCTACTATATACGACCGTGAATAATGCAAGCTTTTATATACTAGGCAATATGTGGTGTGTCTGTATGGTACAAAGCAACAGCAGTGACGGTGCCGATAGACGGTCGTTCTTGCGAATGGCCGGAAGTGTCGGTGCCGTTGGTGCAGGATCGATGCTCGCTGGTTGTTCGGAGTCGGGCGGCGATCAGGGTGGACAAGGGACGACAGCAGGCGGCGGTGAGACAGATACAGCGTCCACAGACGAGAGCACAGAGACAAAGGAGGTCCAGACGGGTGGAGAACTCGTCGTGGCAATGCAGTCGGGGACGGAGACTTTGAATCCGCACAAGGTCTCGTTTACCACCGGCATTACGATGTGTGAGAACCTGTCGAACTCACTATATCGGGTGACTCCCGAGGGCCAACTCAAGCCGGATTTGGCCGCGGAAATGCCCGAGATATCCAACGGTGGGAAGCAATATACGGTAAAAATTCGTGAGGGCGTGCAGTTCCACGAACCATACAACCGTGAAATGACTGCTGAGGACGTCGTATGGAACTTCCGCAAGATTCTGGACAAAGAATACGGGGCGGCAGGCCGTGGCGCATACGTTGGGACGCTCGTCGGTGACGGGATCGACCCCCAAGAGACGGTTCAAAAGACCGGCGAGTACGAAGTAACGTTCAACCTTGCAGAACCGTACGCACCGTTTCTGTACAAGCAGGCGTCGATGTCCGCATTCGCGTGGTTCTCCATCATTCCGCCAGAATCCTTGGAGGAACACGGCGAGAGCCTTGGGACGACGGACACGGGTGCCTGGGCGACGGGGCCGTTCCAGTACGTTCCCGAGGAGTCACAAGGAGGCTCAAAGTTCGTATTCGAGAAGAACCCGAATTACTTCCGCGAGGGCGAGGCTGGTCAACTGCCGTATCTCGACCGGCTCGTCTACCAAGTCGTCCCGGAAGCAAGCGTCCGCTCGACCCAACTGAAATCGGGTGGTGCTGACGTCAACGAATCGGTCGCCGCGACGGAAGTCGGGGCGATGGAGAGCAACTCGAACATCACAGTCCTGAACAAGGCTAGTACGGCAAAGACGAGCCAATGGCTCAATATTGTCAATTTCGAGCCGCTAACCAAGAAAAAAGTTCGCAAGGCCTTGATGCACGCGATGAACCGCGAGGCAATCGTCCAAACGAAGTTCCAAGGCCAAGCCGCAGTTGCACACAGTCCGTTCCCTCCGTGGCACTGGGCCTACAACGAGGAGGCCGCAGTTACGTACGATCACGATCCGGAGAAAGCAAAACAACTGCTCCAAGAAGCAGGCCACGCGGGCCTGTCATTCACTTGTGAACCGGCGAATCAGTCGAAGTTCGTCGACGTGGCGACAATCCTCCAACAGCAGTACAGCCAGGCTGGCGTCGATATGGAGATCACCCCGGTCTCGAAGGGCACCGTCTGGGACCCAGTCACCGCTGATGAAACGCCCGAAGACTTCAATTCGATGCTCGAGAACTTCACCTGGGGATTCGCCGCAGATGACTACGCGTACGCGACGTTCCACTCCGACGCCGTGTTCAACTACACGGAATACTCGGATGAGACAACAGACGAACTGATGACGGAGGCACGCTACGAGCCTGAGCGGGAACAACGTAAGGACATATACGATAAGGTGCAAAAGCGAATCACCGATTCGATGCCAAAGCTGTTCTTGCTCTGGAACAACGTCATTCACGGCCATCGTAACAACGTTCATAACCTCCGCGTCTGGCCCTCGGCGTATATGTGGTTCGAGAACGTGTGGAAAGAAAATTAGCGACTCCTTCCGCTGAAAGATTGTTTCGCAACATCAATTACTTCACATAATGTAAGCTTGTATGCAATTAGGACTAGCCGGCCTCTCACACGAAACCCATACTTTTCTTCCAAACGGGACCAGCGTAGAGCCGTTTGAACGGGATGCCGTCCGTGGCGAGAGTATGATCGAGGAGTTTCGGGATTCGAATACAGTTCTTGCAGGTTTCATCGATGCTTGTGAGGCGGCTGAGGAGTCAGTCGATCTTGTTCCGTCAGTCCATACTCGTGGTGGTGTCTCTGGAACCGTCGACGACGACGTGTACGACCGCTATGTCTCCGAAATGCGGACGACATTCGCTGATCATTCACTGGACGGGGTTCTGTTGTTCCTCCACGGGGCAATGGTCACCGAGAGCCACCTAGATACAGAAGCGGATGTAGTTCAAGAAGTCCGGTCGGCTGTCGGCGATGACGTACCGATCGGTGTGGGTATGGATCTCCACGGTAACGTCGGATCAGCGTTGACTGAGTCCGCAGATGTGGTTTGTGCGTACCGGAGCAGTCCCCACGTCGATCAGCGTGAGACCGGCCGCCGGACTGCCGAGACCGTCCTCGACGCCGCTCACGGTCGGGTGTGCCCGACAACGGCGGTTGCGAAGCCAGGTGTCGTCGTCCCGAGCGTGTTCAGCGCAACCACAGTTCCCCCGGCAAAAGACGTTGTCACACGGGCGGTGACCTGGGAGCACTACCCCGAGCTCCACGACGTCGCTCGCTGGACGGACAAAGATGACGTGCTCGACGTTTCGGTGTTCTTCGGATTCGCGTGGGCAGACGTCCCGCAACTCGGTGTCACGGTGGTAGCAACGACTGATGATGACCCGAAATTTGCACGGCAGATAGTAGACGACCTCGCAGCCTTCGCAGCCGAGCGACGAGAATCGTTCACCACCTCGGAGTCGCTCTACAACGTCCAAGAGGGCGTCAAGCGCGCCCTCGATTGTAGCGCTGATACTGAGGATCCGGTGTTGATACTCGACCACGCCGATCGCTTAGCCGAAACGACATTCGTCCTTCGAGAGCTCATCGATCAGGACGCATCAAACGTTGCTGTTCCACTTATACACGATCCTGATGCCGTCGCGGAGTGCTGCGCAGCCGGAGTGGGGAACGAAGTTACTCTCGACGTCGGAAGCCACACATCGGATCGTGGCGGAGGGCCAGTGCCCCTGCGTGGTCGCGTGGAATTCGTTGGCAAAAAGACGTACACCGCCACAGGCCCGATGAGACGAGGCGAACGTGTGACGCAGGGAAAGACAGCCATCGTTGATGTGGACGGCATCTGGCTGCAATTGACGAGCCGAATGGACGGTGCCGGTTTGAACGACACCGATCCGATCAGCCAGTACGGCTACGAAGCTACTGAGTTCGACGTGATCGTTTCGAAGTCGAAGACACACTTCCGTGGGGTCTTCGAGGACCTCGCCAGTCAGATCATCATCGTCGACGCCCCCGAGTACAGTCCGGCCGACCTTTCACTGTTCGAGTATCAACAGGTCCCAGATGACGTGTACCCGATAACCAACGAGTGAGCTATACACCGAACCACAACTAATTTATCCCAAAAGATGAGAAATAATTGCATGGGTTATGCAAACTATGCTCTCAAACGGTTGGCGCTGACAGTGCCGGTTTTACTCGGCGTCTCAATCGGCGTGTTTCTCCTCATCAAGCTGACCCCGGGGGACCCAATCAACGTCCTGTTGCCGCCGGCACAGCGGACGCCTGCGAAGATTGCACAGTTGGAGCAACGACTCGGCTTGGGTGATCCGCTCTACGTGCAGTATTGGAAGTGGTTATCGCACGCACTCGTGGGCGACCTCGGCCGGTCATACGCGTTGCAACGGCCAGTTACCGACCTCATCATCGAGCGGCTCTGGCCTACCGCGCAGCTGTCGCTGGTCGCCATCCTGACCGCACTATTCATCGCGATACCCACTGGGATTCTCAGTGCCGTCTACAAAGACACGTGGGTTGACCACGCGAACCGACTGATCGCATTCTTCGGGATCAGCGTCCCCGCGTTCTGGCTTGGAATTATGGTTATTATGACATTCAGTCTCTTCTGGGGGAACTGGTTCGGTGGGAACGGGTTGATACCCGCCGGCGGATACGTCAGTCCAAGTGCAAACCTCACTGGATGGGCCCACCACGTCATCGCGCCCGGGATCACCCTCGGTATCGGCTACTCCGCGTTAACTGCTCGGCTCACACGGTCCGCAATGGTCGAGGCGCTCAACGCAGAGTATATCCAGACAGCACGCGCTAAAGGGGCAAAGGAGTCGGTCGTCGTGCTTATCCACGGGTTTCGGAACGCTTTGATCCCCATCGTCACGGTTCTCGGCATCCATATCGGCTTTTTGTTCAACGGCTCGATTGTCGTCGAACAAGTCTTCCAATGGCCGGGAATCGGCCGGTTGTTGTACAGTGCGGTGCTGAACAAGGATCTTCCGGTCATTCAGGGAATCATTCTCTTCGTCGCTGCCGTGTTCGTATTCGCCAATCTAACCGTCGATCTGCTGTACGCGTACCTCGACCCGCGAATAAAACACGAATAAGACAATGTCACAACAAAATTACGACTCGTCGTTCGCTGCAAGGGCCGTATCAAGACTGAACCGCTGGGTCGAATTGTATGGCCGTCTGGATAGGAGCGCGCAGATTTCTTTTGTGCTCGTCGTTGGCGTCATCGTGACAGCCATCGCCGCTCCGCTGCTTGCCCCCTACGATCCAGCGCATCAAGATTACGCGGCCTCGCTGTCGCCGCCGTCCGTCGATCACCCGCTGGGAACCGATCTGACTGGCCGGGATATCCTCTCACGACTCATTTTCGGTGCGCGGGCCTCGCTAGCAGTCGGAATCGTTGCTGTGGGTATGGCTATCGCCATCGGCGTTCCACTTGGGAGTTTCGCCGGCTACGTCGGAGGATGGACCGACGAAGTCATTATGCGGATGATGGATATGGTAATCTCTATTCCAGCTCTAGTCCTCGGGCTTGCGATCGTGGGGACGCTCGGGGCAGGGTTGATAAACGTAATCGGAGTCGTCGCAATCGTTTATTCACCACAATACGCCCGTCTGATACGGGGCAGTGTTCTCTCTGAAAAGGAAGAAGATTACGTCACGGCAGCCGAAAACACCGGGCTTCGCGACAGTGCGCTCCTCGTAAAGCACATCCTGCCCAACGCGGTCACCCCTGTACTCGTACAAGCGACCTACCACGTCGCGACGGCGATCATTCTCGAAGCGTCGCTATCGTTCCTCGGGTTGGGGGTTCAGCCGCCGACAGCGACGTGGGGGGTTATGATCGCCAGCGGCCGTCAGTACCTGCCAGCAGAGTGGTGGATATCAACGTTCCCAGGATTTGCGATAATGATCACTGTACTTGCCTTCAACATACTCGGGGATGGACTGCGCGACGAATTTGATCCGCGGTCGGTGACCCAACAGGAGGGTGGCGCATGAGCAACGAGTATGCGGCCTCACAAGACGACCACGGTAGTCGAACGGCACCCTTAGAGGGGAGCGAGTTGAGCCAGATAGAACGCGACGAACAACCACTACTCAGCGTCGACGATTTGCAGACTCGGTTCAACACCGATGCTGGTATGGTCCAAGCTGTCGACGGAGTGACGTTTGAGATACAGGAAGGAGAGATTCTTGGTCTGGTCGGAGAAAGCGGGTGCGGGAAAAGCGTTACCAGCCGTTCGGTGATGTCTCTCGTCGAATCACCGGGCGAGATTCACGGTGGCCATATTATGTTCGACGGCGAGAACCTTCTCGAAAAGTCGAACGCCGAACTTCGAGACATCCGTGGTGAAGATATCTCTATGATCTTCCAAGAGCCGATGTCTGCGCTCAACCCCGTCTTCGACGTTGGCTGGCAGATCGGCGAGCCACTGCGGATCCACCAAGACCTGAGTAACGCTGCCTCTCGGAAACGGGCCGTTGAACTGATGCGCCGTGTCGGGATCCCCAGTGCGGAGGACAGAGTCGACGCGTTTCCACACCAGTTCAGCGGCGGAATGCGCCAGCGGGCGATGATCGCAATGGCGTTAGCTTGCGAGCCTGACCTCCTCATTGCCGACGAGCCTACGACATCCCTGGACGTAACCATCGAAGCCCAGATTCTCGAAATTATCGAGGAACTGAACGAACGACAGAATATGGCTGTTATGCTCATCACCCACGACCTGGGCGTTGTCGCTGAGGTCTGTGATCGAGTCGCTGTGATGTACGCCGGACGCATTGTCGAGTACGGCGACGTGGTAGACGTGTTCAAGAATCCACGTCATCCCTATACCAAGGGGCTCTTAGACTGCGTGCCGGATCCACGAGAACAGCAAGACACGTTCACACCGATCGACGGACAGGTGCCGGACCTATCAGATCCTCCAGAGGGGTGTAACTTCGCCGATCGGTGCCCGTTCGCCTCAGCGGAGTGTCGCGAGATAGATCCTCGATTGCGAGCGGTCAATGACGATCACTACAGCGCGTGTATCTGGGAGGACCCAGCATGAGTACACACGAGCCACTACTCAGTCTCGATGGAGTGAAGAAATATTTCTACGAGAACGATGGGTTGCTGACTCGGCTCCAGCCGGGGAAGCAGCGAACTGCGGTTCG
The DNA here is from genome assembly GCF_003665925.1 of Halobellus sp. Atlit-38R. Taxonomy (NCBI): domain Archaea; kingdom Methanobacteriati; phylum Methanobacteriota; class Halobacteria; order Halobacteriales; family Haloferacaceae; genus Halobellus; species Halobellus sp. Atlit-38R. Next base: position 57,262 of record NZ_QXIJ01000007.1, on the reverse strand, counting down.
TGCTGTGGACGGCGTTGATTTGGATTTGACCGCCGGAACGACACTCGGGATCGTCGGTGAAAGCGGCTGCGGAAAAAGCACGCTCGCAAAGACAGTCTTACAGTTGCTTGAGCCGACCGATGGCTCGATCCAGTATCAAGACGCCGATCTTACCGAACAGAGCGACCGAGAACGGCGTGCCTTCCGAAGCGAAGCGCAGATGATCTTCCAGGATCCGTTCTCCTCGCTCAATCCGCGGTACACGGTCAAAGAGACACTCGTCGAACCGATGAAAGTACACGGTATCGGCGATAGCAAAGACGATCGGCTCGATCGTGCTCAAGATCTCCTTGACCGGGTCGGACTGGGCGCCGAGTATATCGACCGCTACCCACACGAGTTCAGTGGCGGGCAACGACAGCGTATCGCAATCGCGCGGGCACTCGCTGTCGAACCGAATCTAATCGTGGCCGACGAACCAGTCTCGGCACTCGACGTGAGCGTCCAAGCACAGATCCTGAACCTGCTGCGTGATCTCAGAGAGGAGATGGATCTGACGATGCTGTTCATATCCCACGACCTCTCGGTCGTACGCCAGATCTGTGACGAGGTCGCAGTGATGTATCTGGGACAAATTGTCGAACGGGCACAAACGAAAGAGCTCTTCGAGAATCCAGCTCACCCCTACACGGAGGTTTTGGTCTCGTCGATTCCGACTCCGGACCCAACTGACACCCGCGAGAAGATCACTCTCACCGGTGACGTACCGACGCCGGTCAATCCCCCGAACGGCTGTCGGTTCCACACTCGGTGCCCGAAAGTCATTCCCGACGCCGACTGGGCATACAGTCAAGAAGTGTGGCGGCGCGTACTCCGGCTGAAAAAGGAAGTCGGGGACGGAGAGGTTCAGCCGAGCGTTATGCGCGAGCAATTGTCTAAAGAGAACGCGGACGTGTCCGCAGACGATATCGTTTCGGCGATCTTCGAAGAGCACGTTGTGGAGGGAGGACTGACAAGCAGTGATCGGGTGACAGTCCCAGAACCGGTAAAATCGACTATTTTCGAGGCACTATCCCTCCTAGTTGACGGGTCGGAGAGAGCGGCATACGACCTTCTTGACCAGGAGTTTTCCTCGGTCTGTGAGTCGACTGTCCCGGAACAGCACTCGGTTTCAAACGACCATCACTCGGTCTGTCACTTGCTCGGGGACGAGTACAGCTCAGCGCCCCAATCGAATCTGGACCAGCAACGACACGACCGATAGGATTTCCATCCACGACTCATTCTGTACCAGATATGACCGATACACATCATAAGCCGACAGATTCAGTTCGCACAGTTCTGCTGAATGCGCTGCGGGAGGTGACTGGTCACGCGACAGGGATTTTAGAAGACGAACAGTCGTATGAAGCAGTACAGACCGCGCTCGAGACAGCAGTACAGGAGAGCGAACGCAGCGAGTTCGATCAGGCACTGGCGGCGGTAAACGAGACAAGCGGACAGGGAGAGGCACAGATTGCACTTCGACGGAGCACTGACGCGGTCTATGATTGGCTTTGTAGCCACGGCGCACAGTTGCGGCTCACGCACCTCACGAGCGTCAAAATGAACGCGCAACAAGTAACTCTGTACAAGTTCCTCCGGACGGAAAATCCGGCTGTGCTGAACGAACTTGACGTTTCCGCAACCGTAGCCGACAGCCTGAAGACCGGCGCCAGCGCGTTGGCATCTGGAGCGACCGATGAGAGCCAACCCGCCTTCAGTGAAGCCATCGAACTCGCCGAAACGCCAGCAGAGAAAGTGAGTGTGTGGGTTCTTGCAGCGTGGACGAGGTGCCGGGCCGGCGAGTACGAAGCAGCCTTACCACTGGTAACGAAGGCGCTCGAATGCGATCCGGAAGCGTGGCCTGCACGCGTGGTCGGGACGGTTGCCGATCACGAGACGCCATCGCTGTTCTGGGAAGACAAGCTGTCAGTGCGTCCCTACTTACGGGTCCGTGCTGAGGTCCCCGAGGGAGGGGACATCGAAGCCGCCGTTCGGCCCCAGCGAAGAAATGACGAGAGATGGGTGTCGTTGTCGGGGCCGCGTGGCTGTCTGCGGGTTCCGGAGGAGTCGTTTGGACCGAACCTCGAAGTTCGTCTTAGATTATCTGGGGCTCTCGGTACGTTTCCGACCGTCCAGGCATATTACCTCGCGGTCGGGGTTGTTGACGAGGTGAACGATGTGCCCCGGACAGTATTCTATCAGCCACTGCAAGGTCCCCGAACGACGGATGCACGCGAAACACTCCGATTTCGGGTATGAGGCAGCAGTGATCGAGTCTGGCACCAAAGCGAGTTGCCTGCACACCAAAGTCGTTCACTATAGTAGCGTTCGCAACTGATTGCGTATCCGATCGCACACTGTTATGTGATCGAGTAGGTGAAAACTTGCGAACGTTACTCGAGTTTGAGATACTGATGCTCACCGAGATAAGATAATGACAGTCAGAGACCCCCTTCCAGGTGCGGCGCTAGAGAGCATATTCGTGGTAATTGTTGCGACCGGAGTAATCTGGGTTGGAAGCAGGTGGTTAGAGGAATCGGCCGAGCACCTTGCGGGCTACTATGGCTTGCCTGCAGTCATTCAGGGTTCAATTATCGTTGCTGTCGGATCTAGTTTTCCCGAACTGGTCAGTGTCGTGCTGACGTCTCTATCCGGAACGTTTGGTATGGGCGTTGGGGCAATTGTCGGGTCCGCAGTCTTCAATATCCTCGTGATTCCGGCACTCGCTGGAATCGTAGCTGATGGTGAACTGGTGACGAGCCGTACAGTCGTGTACAAGGAAGCTCAGTTCTATATGATCGCCATCGCAGTGCTCGTTGTAACGTTTGCGCTCGCCGTGATTTACCATCCGCTCTCCAGGGGGCCTACCTTGATTGGCGAATTGACTCGACCATTAGCGATGCTTCCACTGCTTTTGTACGGGCTGTATCTCTTCGTGCAGTGGCAAGATATCAGCGACTATAGCCCAAGTGAGACCCACTCTGGGATCTCGAAGCGACGAGAGTGGGGCAAGCTTGCTGCCGGACTACTGCTCATCTTAGTCGCTGTCGAAGGGTTGGTTACGAGTGTCGAATCACTTGGTCATTTGTTTTCAATCCCAGAATTCTTTGCAGGAGTCACAATTATCGCTGCTGCAACCAGTCTCCCAGATCTGCTGGTGAGTGTTCGAGCTGCGAACGCAGGAAAAGGAATCACAAGCGTCGGAAACGTCTTGGGATCGAATACGTTTGACCTGCTCGTCACGATTCCTGTTGGCGTCTTAATCGTCGGTGTCGTCCCCGTAAACTTCACCGTCGCGATCCCGATGTTGGCGGCACTTACACTTGCAACCGTCCTACTCTTTACATTTCTTCGGACCGACCTCGTAGTGACGAACGTCGAATCCTACGTACTGCTGGGCACGTATGTCGTGTTTCTGCTGTGGGTGGTTGCGGAGACGACCGGAATGACACAGATTATCCACAGCGCGTGAGCCCTCACAAGACATTCGATGCGACGACCAACAAGCCACTATACCGATTAGTTCCCAGCCCGAAAACTTAATATTTTAGTTAATAAATTTTATTCATAATATAATTTATTAATAGTCTCAATCGACAGTGTCAAAAATATTCTCCTGACAGGTGGCTGAATTACCGCTGCAAACCCATTCCTGAACAAGAATTCGAGAATACAAATGTAAGCTAAGATACTTCACAAAACTCTTTCTCGAAATACTTCATATAACCGCACTACAGATCAGGATCGATTAAATTTTCACATACTGCGTTTCGTAGAGTGTTCGATCTCTCTTGCCTCACAAACCTAATTACCATTTTCAATTATAAATACAATATATTATATAATGCAGCGTGTGTATTGATTTAGTAAGCTCGATCACAGTCCTCTTTCGGACACGAGCCCCGACTTCGCAGCCGAGACGTGGGCAATGACTATCGCTTTTTAATCGAAGCGGTGAGCGTCGATTTCGTCTACTAGCACAGGCCACTTCTCAAGGGGCCAGTAGAAACAAACGGTGAAATTGACCCGTGAGCAGTTTAATGTGCGGCTAGCGCGGCGTCAGTGTTCTTCGCCGAACAAATTATTAAGTATTTAGTAGGAGTCTAGCCGTACGATTTATGTTATTTTTACAACAAGGCGTGTCGGTCGATCCACAGCAGTACGTCCCCGCGATCGTCGGTGCAGTCACGACAGTCGTGTTGTTCGTCGTCGCGTTCGTGATCATCTACCTACTCGGGAAGTACTTCGTGACCCGGGCGGTAGAGCGGAGCCTCAGATACCGGGATTTCGACGAGACGCTCGTAGGGCTGGCGGTGAACACGACCGTCGTAATCGTCGGCGTCGTGGCAGTGGCGCTGGCCGCGACAGTTGCTGGCTTCGGGGTCGTCCTGGCCGCGTTCGCGACCCTCGGTGGCGCGCTCGCGCTCGCCGTCGGCTTCGCCGCCCAGGACCTCATCGCCAACTTCGTCGCCGGCGTGTTCATCATCCAAGACGAACCGTTCACGGTCGGCGACTGGATCGAGTGGAACGGGAACAGCGGGGTCGTCCGGGAGATCCAACTCCGGGTGACGAAGTTGGATACGTTCGACAACGAACTCGTCACCGTCCCGAACAGCGACCTCGCCAGCGCGGCCGTGGTCAACAACGTGGCGAACGATCAACGTCGGGTGGCGGTCGGCTTCGGAATCGGCTACGGAGACGACATCGAACAGGCACGAGAGGCCATCATCGACGAGGGGTCACGGCTCGAAGGCGTCCTGAGCGACCCCGAACCGAGCGCTCCCGTGACGTCGCTCGGTGACTCGGCGGTCGTGCTCTCGGGGCGGATCTGGATCGACCCGAACGAGAGCAGTTACGGTGCGGTCCGCGCGCAGTTCCTCGAAGCAGTCAAGGAGCGACTCGATGCCGAGGGAATCGATATGCCGTACCCCAACACCGAACTCTCCGGCGGCATCGAAGTGACGAACGTCGAGCGCGGGGGAGTCGCCGACGACTGATACTGTCGGACAGGACGATGTGAAAATCAGCAGCACCCCGTGGGTGCCAAAATGATTCACGAACGTCTGTCCGACAGTATGACTCGTCCGTGTTCGGCGGGCGCATACGACACCGAAGCCCGTAGCGCACGTCACCAACTCTCCTGGTGACACGTCTCGCGCACGGCCTATTACCTTGGAGACAGTAGCATAGAATGAGTAATGAAACGCCTAGACCGTCTGTTCGGGCTGCAGATCATTTCGATCGTGGCCGCGTTCGTCGGGGAACTGCTCGCCAGCGAACCGCTGCTGACAGCCGCCGTCGGCGTCTTCGCCGTCACTGTCGTCGCGACCTTCGCGCAGATGACGGGCGACCTCCTGTCGGGGCTCACCCAGCACCGGATACCGGATACCGCGACCGACCAACGTCGCTAGAGCCGACGGCGACTGCCTGTTGTAGCGACGTCCCCTCCAGGGTCGAGACGCCACCCCGGGGCTCTCCTTACACGTGCGGCTCGGGAACCGCTTCGGTAGCGGCAGCGCGCCAGGACCGCGTCGGTTCCCAATCGAAGACCCGGCTGGCCTTCGTCGTGTCGTAGGCGGCCGCGTCACCAACCACAGAGCACTCGTCTGGGACGTCACCGTAGTACTCGGTCATCAGTTCGCGGAGCGGTCGACCGAGCGCGTTGTCCGCGGCGACGCAGTTGAACGCCTCGTGGCCGTCGACGTCGCCGACGAGAGCTGCCGCGACGAGATCTGCAACGTCGCGGACGTCCACGTACGACCAGTAGTTCCCGGCGCCGGCCGCCAGGTCAGTAGTGTACTCGTCGTCGCGACACGCGTACTCGCCGGGAGTCTGTATCCACGACGGGCGGAGAGAGACGACCGGCACGTCGTCGCGACGGGCGATGGTTTTCCCGATTTCTTCAGTCACGACCTTCGAAAGTCCGTACTCGTCTTCCGGGCGGCGCGCGTGCGTTTCGGTGATCGGAAGTTCGTCCGGGATGGGCGTCTCCTCGGCGAAGAAAAAGCCGTACGCCCCATCGGAGGACGCTTGCACGATTCGCGCGCCGATGCGGCCGGCGGCGGTCAGGACGCTGTGCGCTGCAAGGGTGTTGTTTCGGTAGGTGTCGACTCTCGGTCTGGTTCCAGCCGTCGGAATCGCGGCCCAGTGCACGACGGCGTCCGGACGCAGTTCGGTGAGCACGTCGAAGACGCTCCCCGCATCCGTGAGGTCGAGCGCTCGATACGCGACGTCCGGATGGCCGTCGTCCTCCGGGAGGTGTCGGTCGAGGCACGTCACCGCGTGCTCTTCGGTGAGTCGGTCGACGATCCAGCGCCCGGTCTCGCCACGTCCGCCAGTAACGACAACGTCCATACGATAGCGTCTCGGTTCCACCTCTTCACTCGCTCGGTCGCACGACAGCGTGCGATCCCGGAGATGCCCTCGGTCGAGAATCGCGTCTGCGACCGTCCCTCACGCGAACTCCGCGAGCAGCAAGAGCACACTGGGCGCCACCAGGAGGACGAACCCGACGAGGATGAGAACCGCCGGTAGCCAGAGCAGACCCAGTTCGGTGCCGAGCCAGAGCCCGAGCCCTCCGAAGAGGGCGAGCAGGCCGATCAGACGGAGCAGCCAGGTGACGACACCCTCAAATCCCGAGTCGGCGACGACGTCGACGGCTTCGAGGAGCTCGTCCATCGTGCCATTGGGGTCCGATCCGGAGCCACTTGTACTGTCGGGGTATGAGCTATCGGAGCAGTTGCAACCGATTGCGTACCCGACCGCACGACTGCGTGCGATCGGGTGAGTGAAGACGTGCACATACTACGATACCGTATGGAGTACCTTCCGTGGGTGATCGTCGCGCTCGTATCGTACGGGATGCTCGCACCGCTGACCAGCAAGGTGACACAGGAGGTTCCCCCGACGGTGTCGCTGTTCGTCGCTACTGTCGTCTTCCTCGTGCTCACGCTCGGCGTGATGGCCGTAACGGACACGAACCTGTTGTCCTACGTGTTCCTGCCGGCGGCGGGGTACATCTACGTCGGCGGAGTGTTTCTCGGGATCGGGATCCTCTCGTATTACGTCGCGTTGCAACGCGGCCCGGTGAGCGTCGTCGTGCCGATCTACGGGATGTTCATCGTCGGGAGTTCGGTCATCGGGATTCTCTTTCTCGACGAGGCCATCACACTCACGCGAGTCGGTGGCATCACGTCCGCGATTCTCGCGGTCTATCTGAGTTCGGGGGCCGAATGATGGCGCGGCAGTACCTGCAGTTCTCGATCCTCGCGTTCGTGGCCTACAGTCTGGTCGCGCCGCTTTTGAAAATCGCGATGGAAGTGATCCCGAGTACGCCCGCCGTCTTCCTCTCGAACTTCGTGCTCCTCGTCGTTGTCGGCGGTGTGTTGCTCTATCGCGGGCAGTCACCACTACCGTATCTCCGGCACCGATATACGCCACACGTCGTCGCCCTCGGCATCCTGCTCACCGTCGGCTTGCTGACGTACTATCGAGCACTCGCGCTGGGGCCGGTGAGCATCGTCGTGCCGATCTACGGGCTCTTTATCGTCGTGAGTTCGGTCATCGGCATCGTCGCGTTCGACGAAGCGCTCACGCCGCGGAAGCTGGCGGGAATCTTCTTCAGCGTCCTGGCGATCGTGCTGATTTCGATGTGACTGATCGGTACTCGTTGCTGTTCCGTTCCGCAGATCGACCAGTATAAGCCGTTGACCCAGCGTCGTAGTGAGTAACGATGAGTCGGAAGCGATCGACGCGTCGGTGGCTGTTCGTGGCGCTGGGGGCGGCCGTGATGGGCGGTGCCGGCACCTACCAGTTCGTGTGGTCGTCGCTCAGTGCGGCCGTCGGCGCGCGCATTCCCGCTTCACAGACTGCCTTGGGGACGGTGTTCACCCTCTTCGTGGTGGCCCAGACGCTCGTCCAGTTGCCAGCCGGGAGCATCCGGGATCGGTACGGCCCGCGAAAACTGCTCGTTGCGGCGGCCGCGTTGATGTTCGCGGGCTACGCCGGCTTGGGGGTGGCCCCCACGCTCCCCGTGGTGTATGCGTCCTACGCGATCGGCGGTCTCGGCGCGGGCATCGCCTATACGGTCGCGGTCAACACGCCCGTCAAGTGGTTCGACGAGTACCGCGGTCTGGCGACCGGCATCGTCTCGATGGCTTACGGCGGAGTGAGTTTCGTGGTGATCCCGCTGGTCAGAGGGGCGATCGACGCCGCCTTCACGCGAACCCTGCTCCTGTTGGGCGTCGCTGTCGGGATCGTCGGACTGTTCGCTGCGGGGTTGCTCCGTGATCCGTCGGTGGGGCCGTCGAATCCGGAATCGTCTACGACGACGGACTGCAGTGAGACGGCCCCCTCGGAGACGGATGATTCCCTCAGGGGTTCCGACGATGCGGACGACGCGGTCGGTTGGCGAACCGCCGCGCGAACCTGGCAGTTCTGGGTGTTTTATGGGGTGATGGTCGTCGTCAACGGCGTCGGATTGATGTTGATCGGGCAGTCGGTCGGCTTCACGACCGGCCTCGGTCTCTCGCCGGCGACTGCGACGACCGTCGCCTCGATCATCGCGCTGGCCGACGGGGGCGGGCTGTTAGTGCTCGCTGGCCTGTCGGATCGTATCGGCGAAGAACGGACCGCCGGCGCGTCGCTCGTGCTCTGCGGGGTGGCACTCGCTGGGGCCGTCGCGAGCGGGGCTCGCGGGTACGGGTCGCTGTTCGTCGTGTTCGTGGGCGCGGCGGCGTTCTTCCGGAGCCCGGTGTTCGCGATCTTCCCGAGCCTCGTCGGCCGCTACTACGGCGAGGCACGCTCCTCGGAGAACTACGCTGCGATCTATACCGCGAAGGTCCCCGGCGGAGTCTTCGGCGGCACCGTCACCGGCGCGCTCATCGCGATGCTGGGGTGGTCGACCGCCTTCTACATAGGTGCCGTGCTGGTGGTGGGCGCGGGGATCGGCGCACTCTCCCTTCGGCCGGTGCAGACGGATGCGTCAGCGACGGGTGACGCCTCCGAATCGACGTGAGAGACGGTCCGCAGTGGTGGCGCCCCAGTGCGAGAACGCGATTCGAATGGCGACGCTGCGGTGTGAGACCCCCCTCGACGAACTCACTCGAGGATCGTGATGTCGTCTGCAGCCTTCGGCACGAGACAGAGAAACGACCCCTGTTCGTCGCTTTCGTTGTGGTACCAGTGTTCGACACCCGCAGGGATCAGCAGCGAGTCGCCTGCGGAGACGGCGTACGTCTCCTCGCCGATGCCGACCGCGTACTCGCCTTCGAGGACGTACTGTTCGTGTTCGACTTCGTTGGTGTGGCGTGGGACGCGGGCGCCCGGTTCCAACACGAACCGGCGCATATTGAACTTCGGCGTCTGTTGGTCGTCTCCCAGCAGAACGCCCTTTTCGAGTCCATCAGCCAACTCGACCGCCTCGTACTCGATGTCTGCGGCGCGTCGAACCAGAGGTGCAGGATTCGTTTCTGCCATCGACTTGGATATCGGAGAGACACAACTTGGTTCTATCCACGGGCGTCTCCCGTTCGACCTCCGGAGCGAGTCCACGCGCCGCGGCAGTGTTCTGCCCGTCGACGTACTCTGCGGCGTCCGATACTGAGTTTTATACCGGTAGGAATCCGTCTACCGATAATGCTGCACAGTTCTGGTCCGTTGCTATCGGTGGACCTCACGTCGCGAGATGCGACGACCGAATCGATCGACGACGTCCTGGAATCGTACATCGGCGGCCGAGCGGTCGGCACGAAACTCGCCCACGACCGTGTCCCGTTCGACGCTGATCCGCTGGGTGCCGAGAACCACCTCTTTCTCAGTACCGGGCCGATGCAGGCCTCACAGATGAGTTTCACCGGGCGGATGAACGCCACTGCGGTGTCGCCGTTGACCGACGGGCTTCTGTCTTCGAACGCGGGCGGATTTATGTCGCGGCACTTCGCGGACACGGGCTACAGCGTCGTCGAACTCACGGGCGCGAGCGATACGCTCCTGATCGTCCACGTCAGGGACGATAGTATCGAATTCGAGGAAGTGCCGAATCTTGCAGCCGCGACCGTGCCCGAGACCTGTGCGTACATTCGCGAGGAGCACGGTCTCGATTCGGACCACGTCGCGTGCATCGGTCCGGCCGGGGAGAACGAGGTTCGATTCGCGTCGGTGATGACGACCGAAGAGCGAGCGTTCGGACGCGGGGGGCTCGGTGCTGTCCTCGGCTCGAAGAACGTCAAGGCGATTACCTTCGACGGGGACGCAGCGCCGGAGATCGAGGTCCCAGCGGGCCAAATGGAGATCCATCGCGAGGCCGCCACCGACGACCACATTATGAAACAGCAGGGCACGGTCGCAGTGATGGACCTCGCGAACGAGGTGAACGGACTGCCCTCGTATTATTTCTCCGAGCAGTCGTTTGCGGGCGTCGAAGGAATCAATGGGGATGCAGTAGCCGAGAAAAAATACAAGAAGGGAACGTGCTCGTCGTGCGCGTTCGCGTGCAAACTGCCGACGAGAGACGAAGCGCGAGGCGTCGAGACCGAGGGCCCCGAGTTCGAGGTGGCGATGGCGTTCGGATCGAATTCCGGCGTCGACGACATCGTGGACGTGATGCAATCGAACGAGCGCTGTGACGTGTACGGCCTCGACGCGATCTCCGCGGGGAACACGGTCGCGGCGTACCTGGCGGCCAACGACGCCTTCGGAGACACCGAGTTGATCCTCGACTTGCTGGACAAGATCGCTCACCGTGAGGGCGTCGGCGACACACTCGCAGAGGGTATCGGTCGCGTCCACGGTGAGTTGGGCGTCGAGAACTGGTCGGTGAAGAATATGGACTTCGCCGCACACGAGGGGCGCGTTCTGCACGGGCAGGCGCTCTCGTACGCGGTGGCGAACCGGGGCGCAGATCATATGTACGCCACGTTTTATTCGGTCGAGTACCCGCTCGTCCCCGACGACGAAGCGATGGACCCCGTCGGGTTCGAGGGCAAAGCCGAACGGCTCGTCGAACGCGAGAACCTGATGGCACTCAACGACAGCGGAATTATCTGTAAATTCTCGCGCGATTATATGACGCCGGAACGGTACGAGATGCTCTTCGGCGCCGACTTCGAGGAGTTGCTGTCCGTCGGCAGCCGAACGGTGACGCTGGAACGGCACTTCAACAACCAGCGCGGATTCGACAGCAGCGACGACAGCCTACCGTACGCCGACGAACTGCCCGGCCTCGAAGAGGCGATCGGAGAGTACTACCAGTCACGGAACTGGAATGGAGACGGGACCGTCCCGAGGGCGGAACTCCCCGCGTAGACCGACCAAATCGACTGTCCTGGCTCCGTTTACGGCGTCCGTAGTCCGCCGGGAGCGCCGAAATAGTAGTTAGGTCTCACCAGCCGGGAGACGCTGGTCGATCGCCGCGATCAGGTCCGCCGGCCGTTCGTCCGCTGGGTACGACCGCTCGCCGTCGGTAAGATGGAGTTGCACCGACCCGTCAGCGTACGCGATCCCGTCGATCTGCTCGTAGGGAATCTCCTCGGAGTCCGTCGCAAGCGACCATTTGGTGTTGAATAAATTCACCATCGCATCGTCGTAGACCGTCACAGCGTCCTCGCCAACCGTCAGGACGGTCGCCTGGTAGCGCTTCGCGACGTCGAGGCCGAGGACGGAGCCCTTCGCGGCAGTCACGGCGTACACCGAGGCTTCGTCCGCCTCGCTGTCGATCCCCGCCGCGGCCCGACAGAGCTTGTTCGTTCCGTCGGCAAGCGCGTCCGCCGCCCCGTTCACGACGGCACGCACGCCGAGGCCGGTCAGCGCCAACCCACCGATCAGCAGGCCAGTACCGAGGTAGATCTGATCGCTCACGAAGAGGAAGTTCCCCGCGACGATGAGCGCCATCACGACTACCCACGGCCACTGCCACCCAGCGGTCCACACCGGCGAGAACGTATTGATCTCGATCGGGCCGGACTCAGCCATCACGGTGCCCTCCAGGTATCACACGGCGCGCGTCAAGTATCACAGTCGAGCCTTCGACCGTGTCGTACTTCGATGTTGCTTTCGCGACGAGTCGCGGAACTACCTTGCCGACGAGAGGATCGGTCTGCCGTGGACGGTCTCCAGGATATCCGTTGGTCGGCGACCCGATTGGACAATAGAAAATATAGATTTATAAGTATATGAATCCTATTATACCTATAAAAATGATATAATTGGAGATACTCACGTCTTCGAGCGCTGTTCGCGCACGAGTTCGTTGGCGCGATCGATCCAGTCCTGTGCCTTGTTTTCGGTCACGTTCGCCGCCGCTGCAATGTCAGTCGGGTCGCTGTCCGCGAGACTGCCGAGTGTGTCGGTGCCGGCCGCCGCGAGACGGTCGTGGTACGTCGGTCCGAGGCCACTGATACCTTCGATGTCCTGTTCGGCAGGATCCGGTTCCGCGTCCGTCGTTTCGGACACCACTGCGTCGGTCTGTTCGGATACCTCTCGCTCCGTTTCTGCGACCGCATCCGTCGAGGACTCCGCTTCGTCCCCGCTAGGTGTATGTATTATTTCTATGAGTTTTTCCAATTGCTGTTCAATTCGTGATATTCGTTCGTCTATCTCGGGCGAACCGGATTCCTCCGTTGTGGGGGGCGACTCGCCGATCGATTCTTCGGCTGCCGTGTCTTCGGGATCGCTGGTATTGGTACCGGTCGTCGACGGTGCTTGCGCTCCGATCTCGGACTCTGTGAGTGACAGTTGTTGGAACTGCTGGGCCCGCTTGCGGACCTGTTCGAGCGCCCGGTCGATCGTCCGGCGGCGCTCGTAGAGGCGGTCCTGGCGTTCGACGTCCTCGTCTTCGACTGTGCCCTCGTCGATGAGGTCTTCGACCTGACGATCGAGCCCCTCGCGGAGCGACTCTATCTCGTCGAGGAACGTCCCGAGTCGCGACTCCAGTTCGTCCGCCGAACCGATCTCGGGCGCGGGAACGCCGAGGCGGTCGTGTTCTAATGCGACGACGTCGTCGGGGAGGACGTACTCCAGTCGCTCGTTTGGGACGTAGCCGACGGCGCCGTTTTCTTCCTCGCCGCCGATCAAGACGATGCCCGTGTCGATCGCTTTGAAGTCAGTACAGTCGATGATCAGGCCGTCTTCACAAATTACTTTCATTGTCTGTTATCGTATGATCGCTTCGTTGCTGGCCGCTGTTACCGTCTGCACGAAGTGAACGGGGTGCTAGAGACGACACAGCAGTTCGGACCAACCGTTCCAAAATGTAAGCTGTTGTATGCGGCAAAAAATGTTATTTCACTTTAGCTGGGTATGAGCAGCTTTCTTCTGGTAATCATATATTTCCGAGTGCTGAACAGAGCCACGGTGAGACAGGACGAAGTTCCAGGCGATGTGAGTAACGGAAACCCCGAGTGGGGTCCAGAGGGCTATAGAATCATTCGCAACTGATGCTGATTGCTCACCCGATCACACGCTGTCGGTCAACCGAGAATGAAGACTTGCAAATGAGATGTAACGTCCCCGAACCGTCCCGGGTTCTTGCCGGCACCTAAACTATGTTGTCACCGGCTATCGACCCCCGAGGTATGCGAACTATCGACAATCACTCTGTTCGCTTCGGCGAGCTTGCGGGACCACTGGTACACCACGCGATGTTCTTCGATTGGCAGCTCATCTCGACGCAGGAGATCGCCTACGAGGTCGAGTATCCGTTCGAGGACCTCGTCGCCGACGACGCCATCCCGTACGCGCCGGTCGGACTCGACGCGACGATCCACCGGTATCCGACGTTCGGCGACACCGTTTCGGTGGAAGTCACGCCGCTCAGCGTCGGCAACTCCAGCGTGGAACTTCTCTACGAAGCGGTCGACGCCGACGGCGACCCTTATTCGACAGCGCGAATGACCCACGTGACGATCGCGCCGGAAGGCGGCGCACTGCGTCTCCCGGAAGCGACGCGGGAACGGCTCCGCGAACTCCAGGCCGACCGAGAGGTTGACATAGGCCCCTCGGGCGGAGCCCACGACGCCGACGCCTATCCGACCTTCGAGGAGTACTTCCGAGTGCACAGCCCACACATCGAAGGCTCCGAACTGGCCTACTTCGAGGAGTACCCCCGATTCGCCGATATCGCACTCGAATCGTTCGTCGCGAACGATGGCCCCCGGCTGAGCGAACTCGCCGGCGAACGACAGCCGTTCCGCCTGCGTGACTGGCACTGGGACTTCAAATCCCCCGTGCTCTTCGACTCGCTACTCGAAGTCGAGTGCGACGTCGAAGCGGTCGACGAGGAGACGGTACGGATCGCACATACGTTCCGAACCGACGACGAGACGCGTATCGAGGGCGTCTCCGAGTACGGGTGCTTCGATCGCGAGGGCGAGCCCACCCAGTTCACCGACGAGATGTTGGCGCCGTTCCGACAGGAGTAAGCGAAGACTCGGTGCGGAGCGGTACAGACCGAATCGGTGACGGAGGCGGTCGTCGCCAGTGACGCTTTTGTAACCTCGGCTCGCGCACAGAAATACGGCAATGACAGGCGACGACACGGCAATGACAGACGACGACACCCCAATCCACGAGACGCCCATCCACGTCGATCACGTCGGCATCGCAGTCGAATCGGTCGAGGACGCAGCGCCCGTATTGGACGCGCTGGGCTGTGAACGACTGCTCGACGACACCGTCGACGGAGAGTTCCGCTGGGTCTACTACAGCCTAGGGAACGCCTCGCGGATCGAATTGATCGAACCGATCGCCGAGGAATCGTTCCTCACGGCGTTCTTAGAGCGGCACGGCCCCGGCCTCCATCACGTGACCCTCGAAGTGGCCGACATCGACGCGACGATCGAGCAACTCGACACCGCCGGCGTCGACGTCGTCGATCGGAAATCCTACGCGGAGTGGACAGAAGCGTTCGTGTCGCCGCGGAACGCGACGGGAACGCTGTTCCAACTGATGGAGTACCACGAAGCGTACACGGAGAATACGGAGCACGACCCGGAGTCGCTCTACGTCGGTGGCGAACGGCTCAGCAGCGAGAAGTGAGGGGGCTGGTCACGACGGCAGACGTGGCTGTTGGGTCGACGTCTCCACGGGCGGGCCTAGCCGTCCGCACCGAGAGGCCACGCGTCGCCGGCGGCGCGGGTGAGGAAGATGTTGGTCGACCGCCAGTAGATGACTTCCTCGCCGTCGCCGTTCTCGGCGCTGACTTCGAGGTCGACGTACCCGCGGTCCTCACGGCTGCTCGACGGCGTCGTGTCCAACACGTCGAGTTCGACGGAGACGGTGTCGCCGGGACGGACGGGCGTTCGCCAGCGGAGCTCTTCGAGCCCGAACGAGCCGAGCGTCGCCGTCTCCCGGAGGAACCCCTCGACGAGGAGGGCCATACAGGCACTCGCGGTGTGCCAGCCGCTGGCGATGAGTCCGCCGTACATCGTCTCTTTGGCCACTTCCGGGTCGGTGTGGATGAGCTGTGGATCGTATCGGCGGGCAAACGACAGCAACTCCTCGCGGTCAGCCCTGTAGGATCCGAGGTCGTGCGTTTCGTCCGCCGAAATCTCCTCGAAATACCGGACCATATTACAGATACGCTTCCTTGACGTGGTCGCTCTCTAAGAGTTCCTGCCCGGTGTCCTCGCGGACGACACGGCCGTTCTCTAAGAGATATGCCCGTTCGGCCATCGCGAGCGCACGGTTGACGTGCTGCTCGACCAAGAGGACCGTAATGTCTTCGCTGATCTCTTCGATCTTCTCGAAGACGCGGTCGGTGATCTGCGGCGCGAGCCCCTCGGAGGGCTCGTCCAACGCGAGGATCTTCGGCTGGGCCATCAGCCCCCTGCCGATCGCGAGCATCTGCTGTTGGCCGCCGCTCATCGACTCCGCGCGCTGATCGGCGCGTTCTTCGAGGATCGGGAACAGCTCGAACACCTCCTGCATCGTCGCTTCGAGGTCGTCGCGTTTCGTGTACGCCCCCATCTCCAGGTTCTCGCGGACCGTCATATCGCCGAAGAGGTTCCGCTCCTCGGAGACGTGGACGAAGCCCCTGCGGACGATGTCGGACGGGCTGAGCGTCGCCGCGTCCTCACCCCAGACGTGGACGGTCCCGTCATCGACCGGGTGCAGACCCGACATCACGCGGAGCAGCGTCGACTTCCCCGCGCCGTTGGGGCCGACGATCGAGACGACGCCGTCGTCCTCGGTGACCTGGAAGTCGAGGTCCCAGATGACCTGGATGTTGCCGTAGGAGACGTCGATGCCGTCGAGTTCGATCACGAGTGGTCCTCCCCGAGGTACGCCTCGGCGACGGCCTCGTCGTTTTGGATCTCTTCTGGCGTTCCTTCGGCGATTTTCCGGCCGCTCTTCAGTACGATGATGCGATCTGCAGTTCCCATAATTGCGTCCATAATGTGTTCGATCCAGAAGACCGAGATGCCACGCTCGTCGCGGAGGCGACGGATCGTATTCGAGAGTTCGCTGATCTCTCCCGGCGTGAGTCCGCTCGCGATCTCGTCGAGCAGGACGAGGTCCGGGTCCGACGCCACAGTGCGGGCGAGTTCGAGTTGTTTCTGCTGGGCGATCGGGAGATTCCCGGCCTCCATTTCTGCTTTCTCCTCGAGACCGACGAACGCGAGCGCCTCGCGGGCGCGTTCCTCTGCGTCCTCCTGTGAGATCGACTCGTCGCTGCCGAACAGCGCGCCGGCGAGCGCGTTCTCGAAGACGGTCATCTCGCCGAAGACGCGGACGATCTGGAAGGTGCGAAGCAGTCCCGAGCGAGCGATCTCGTGGGTGTCGAGCGCGACGATGTCCTCACCGTTGAACGTGATCTCGGTGTCCTCCTCGGGGTCGAGGACGCCCGTGATGGTGTTGAACAGCGTGGTCTTCCCAGCACCGTTCGGGCCGATGAGTGCGACGATCTCGCCACGTCCGATCTCCAGGTCTACCCCGTCGATGGCGACGAGACCGCCGAACTTCTTGCGGATGTTCGCGGCCTTAAGCATTGGTACCTATATACAGACCGCCTTTGTGTAATAACGGTTTTGCCTTATCGAACAACACAAAGGCGATCTCGTCGGGCGATTACAGAAAGAGAGCGCAGCGGGAAGCGAGAGATTAGCTCTCTGCGTCGGCCTCTGTGGGCGTTCCGCCGTTACCGCCACCGAGCGAGATGTCCCAGTCTTCGAGGAGGTCCTCGGCGGCGACGATGACGCCGCTGCGGAAGTACAGGAAGAGGATGATCAGTAGGCCGCCGAAGATGGCCGTCCGCCAGTTGGCCGCATACGTCCCGAGCGCCGCCTCGATGACTTCGACGATGATCGCACCCACGATCGGGCCGTAGGTCCGCCGGATGCCGCCGACGATGAGGACGATCAGTGCGATCACGTCGACCGCGAGGAACGTGAATATCGAGGGCGTGATGTAGGACGCCTCACGGGCCAGCAGCGTGCCGGCGATCGCGATGAGCACGCCCGCGATGAAGCCCGCGATGGCCTTGTAGCGAACCACGTCGATCCCGATGGATTCGGCCGCCAGCTCGTCCTCGCGGATGGCCTCGAAGGCGATCCCGTACCGGGAGGACTTGATGAGCCAGAGGTACAGCACCATCCCGGCGAGCAGGAACGCCAGAATGAGGTAGTACAGCACCACTGCCGTGGGGACGCCGACCGCGTCGGCGACGCCCGACAGCGAGAACAGTTCGTACGGGAAGCCCGTCGAGCCGCCCGTGAGATCCCGAGCGCCGATGAACGCCTCCGAGAACACCAACTGGAGGTTCAGCGTCAGGATCGAGATCAGGATGACCGTGAAGCGCCGCCGCGCGGACACCCAGCTCACCGACATCGCGATGACACCGCAGAGGAGCGCGGCCACCGGCAGTCCGATCCACGGCGTCACGCCGAACGAGTCCGCGACCAGAGCAGTCGTATACGCACCGACGCCACCGAGTCCCCCCATAAAGAGGAACAGCTGGTCGTTGTGCCCGAACACGATGTTCAGCGCGAGCGCGAACAGCGCGAACAGGAGGATCCGCGAGAGGACGCCGATGTAGTAGCCGCTGCCGAGCACCGGCAGGGGAGCGAGCACGAACAGGATGCCGACGAGCGCGAGGCTGCGGGCACCCGGAAGCCGTTCGGTGTTCACGACGACATCACCTCCGGACGAACGAGGAGGAAAACGATCGCCGCGCCGAAGAGGATGATCGTCGCGAAGTACGAACCGACGAAGAAGTTCGCGTACGTGTTGATCAAGCCGAGCACGAGGCCAGCGACGACCGCTCCCACGAGGCTTCGGATCCCGCCGACGATCGAGACGATGAGCGCGAAGGTCGTGAACTGGAAGCTATTCGCCACGCTGACGTTCGAGCGCGCCGCGGCGAGGATCCCCGCCAGCCCGGCGACGACCGCCGAGAGGACGAACACCAGCGTGCGGAGCTTTCGGGGATCGATGCCCACCAGCCGTGCGCCGCGTTCGTCCTGGAAGATCGTCCGCGTCGCCTTTCCGAGGAATGTCCGGTTCAGGAACAGGAACAGGACGGCGATGATCACGGCAGTAACGATGATACTCACGACCGACGTGCCGGTGACGACGGTCGCGCCCACGTCGATCGGGGAGATGCCGAGCGGGAGCGAGTACCGCGAGGAGACGTAGTTGACCATCACGCCTTCGAGCAACACCGTGAGGCCGAGCGTCGTGAAGATGCCCAGCAGGATCCGCTCTTCGCCCTCCGAACGGTAGACTAACGAGAGGAGCGTCCGGTCGACGAGTAAGCCGAACACGCCGACGAACGCGAGCCCCGCGAGGATCGCGATCGGGAGGGACATCCCCTCGTTGATCAAGAGCGCGGCCGTGATCGCGGCAATAACCGCGAACGCGCCGATCGCGAGGTTCAACACCTCACCCAAACCGTAGACTAGCGTGATCCCGACGCCGAGAAGCGCCAGGGACGCGCCGAACGCGAGCCCGTCGACGGCGAGTGCCGCCAATGTGCTAACTGTTACCATCTATTGCCCCAGATTACGGATACCAGTGTATACTTTTCGACTTCGGATGCGTTTTCGTGTGAAATTGGAGTCATAATAGCGAGAGGCGTGCGGTGCCGAGCGCGGCCGCGCACAGCGGGAGGAACGAACCCTCGTGAAGGCGGCTCCCGACTCAGCTCAGGCTTCGGGCGGGAGTGCCGGAAGCGGGTCGGTCCGGAAGCTCTCTTGCAGGCTGTAGTTGCCGTCGGGGTAGTACGACGGGGCGTCGAGCGAGAACGTGCTGTAGAGTTGCACCTGGTTCTCGAGTTCGCCGTATTCCGAGTACTGAATCGGCTCGGGGAACAGCGTGTCGAACTCGATGGCCCGGATCGCCTCGGTGATGGCCTCGGGGTTGGCTTCGCCGGCGTCTTCGATCGCCTGTGCGATCATCTTGCCCGTGACGTAGCCGTAAGACGTGTGCGTGTCGAACTGGCTTCCGACCTCTTCGCCGAAGCGCTGTGCGACTTCGGCGTACTCGTCCGTGTAGACGTCGCTCATATGGAGGTGCGTGAAGCCGCGGCTCGCGTTCTCACCCAGCGCGGAGCGAATGACGGCCGGCGGGAGACCGGGGCCGGTGATGATCTCTGGCTCGTACCCCAGCTCGTAGAGCTGTTGGGTGATCGTCAGCGAGCCTGGCGGGTGGCCCGTCGCGACGACCATCTCGACGTCCTGGGGCATCCGGCGGATGTACGACGAGAAGTCGCTGGCACCGACGGGTGCGACCTGGACGTTGACGTCGATGCCGAAGTTCTCCTCGATGCCGGTCTTCACCGACTGTCCCCACGCGTAGTCGCCGACGATGGCACCGACCGACTGATACCCGGCGTCGTCGACGAACTGCGCCTGCGCCTGCATAGTCGTGGCCGCCGGAAGAAGCCCCAGTCGGAACGAGTGGAGCGTCTCGGGCGTGATCGTCTCGTCCGAGCCGGCCATATGCATAATCATCGGGATGCCGAGTTCCTGCGCTGTTCGGGACGTTCGGATCCCGACGTCGGAACTCACCGGGCCGGTGGCGGCTACGATGTCGTTCTGCTCGGCGAAGCGCTCGAAGATCGAAGACGCCTCAGCCGGGTCGCTCTCGGAGTTCGCCTCCACGATGTTCAGGTTGCGGCCGCCGAGGACGCCGCCGTCGGCGTTGATCTCCTGAACGGCGAACGCCAGCCCCGCAGAGTGCGCCTGTCCCCACGGAGTGAAACCACCCGAGAGCGGCTGGACCGACCCGATGTTGATCGCGTCCGAGTCGCCGCTGCCTCCGGAGGTCGTCGTCGTGGTACCGCCGCCGCCCGAGTCGTCGGTCTCGGTGCCGCCCCCACCGTTGTCGCCACCGTTGCTCGAACACCCAGCGAGCAGCCCGATCGTCGCAGCCCCACCGGTCGCTTTCAGAATTGCCCGCCTGTCGAAGGTCTTCCTTGACATTGTCATCATCATTCACTGTGTAACGGGATTTGAATGTGACGGTTCGTATCATATACCAAACGTTATCGGCACGTAAGAGGGGGTGTTACGGACGGTAAATCGGGTCAAATGCCGAGACAGCGGCGAGAAATACGGTCGACGTGGCAATCGAGAAGCAAAAATAGCCGCTACGACGCTCGCCGGTTGCTCACGCGCGCTGGGACTGCGTCGGCGTACACGGGCCGTCAGTCAGTTTGGAGGCCCCCGAACAGGCGGCCCGAGAAAGACCGTAACGGTGTAAAATGACGGGGCGTCTGTGACAGTCAACCGCAAACTATTTGCTGATAAATTCTGATACTCGAAGTAAGCGATGCAAGAGAATATACCGGAGTCGTATCTTCCCGACAACGGGCCACAGCTCGTTCACGCGTTACCGGAACTGCACTATCCCGAAGAGATCAACGTCGCCGAGCAGTTGGTCGACCGCCACGTCGAGGAGGGGCGCGGCGACAACGTCGCCATCCGCTTCGAGGATCAGGAAATCACGTACACGGAACTGCAAGAGCGCGTCAACCGCTTGGGGAACGCCTTCCTGGATCAGGGCGTCGAACCCGGCGATCGCGTCGTCGTCCGCTTCACCAACCGTCCGGAAGCCGTCATCTCCTGTCTCGCGGCGCAGAAGGTCGGCGCGGTGGCGCTGCCGTCGATGAAACTCTTGCGCGCGAAAGAACTGGTACACATCATCAACAACGCGGAGGCGTCGACGGTGGTCGTCTACGACGACCTCCTCGAGGAGATCAACAAGGCGCTGCCGGACCTCGACACCGTCGAGAACGTCATCGTCGTCCAGCGAAACGGGGTCGAACACGAGCACGCCGACTACGACGAACTGACCGAGGCGGCCAGCGACGAACTCGACGCCTACGCGACCGAACGCGACGACCTCGCGCTGATGCTGTACACGTCCGGGACGACCGGCCAGCCGAAAGGCGCGACGCACACGCACCGACAGGTGCTCTCGACCGCCGACGCGTACGCTCGGTACTGTCTCAACGCGACCGAAGACGACGTCTTCGGGGGTAATCCACCCCTACCCTTCGCCTACGGCTACGGGGACCTGGTGACGTTCCCGCTGCGTTTCGGTGCCACGTCGAGTCTCGTCGAGAACGCCTCGCCGGGTGACCTCCTCGAAGCCGTCGAGAACCACGGGATCACGATCCTGTGCTCTATCCCGACCGCATACAACCAGATGCTCTCGAAGCACCCGGACGGCCCCGAGGAGTACGATACGTCCTCGCTGCGGATGGCGATGAGCGCCGGCGAACCACTGACCCATAGCACGTTCAACAACTTCAAAGACAGCTACGGTGTCGAGATTTACGACGGGATCGGCACGACGGAGATGCTCCACATCTTCGTGAGCCACCGCGAGGGCCAAGAGATCGACCCCGGCGCGACGGGTTATCCGGTGCCCGGGTACGAGTGTAAGGTCATCGACCCTGACACGGGCGAGGAGCTCCCCCGCGGTGAAGCCGGGATGCTCGCCGTACGCGGCCCCACGGGCATCTCCTACTGGAATCGGCCGGAGAAACAGGACGAAGCGCTCGTCGACGGTTGGAGCCTCCCGGGCGACATCTACGTCCACCGCGAGGACGGTCGCTTAGAGTACAAGTCCCGCGAGGACGACCTCATCATCTCCAGCGGCTACAACATCCCCGGTCCCGAGGTCGAGGCCGTACTCGAAGAGCGCGAGGAAGTCTCCGAGGTCGCCGTCATCGGCGCCCCGGACGAAGAGCGCGGCCAGGTCGTCAAAGCCTACGTCGTCGTCGCAGACGGGGCTGAAGCAGGCGAGGAACTGACCGAGACGCTCCAGAATCACGTCAAGAACACACTGGCGCCGTACAAGTACCCGCGCCGGGTCGAGTACGTCGACGAGCTCCCGCGGACCGAGACGGGCAAGATCCAGCGCGTCAAGCTCCGGGAGCGTGCGCGCGACCAGTACGAGCAGTAGGCAGGCAGCGGGAAATAGGCTGCAGCGCAGTAAGGGGCGAACACCGGCCATCGTCACACCCGCCCCCCACAGTTATTATATTCCAGACTAGTTTTCAGGTAGGCTCGGTTCGAAGCATACGGTCACCTGCAGGGCAGTAACTATACCCGTGGGTGTTCGATTGTCGGTGCAGACTGACTGATAAGTTTTTACCGCAGCCGCGGGAGAACGTGGCGAGTAATCGTCGAAAGCCGAGGCGCCCTCAGCGACGCATATAGCCGCCGTCGATGTGGAGCGTCTCGCCGGTGATCCAGCTCGCGGCGTCACTCGCGAGGAACACGACCCCGCGTGCGACCTCCTCGGGTTGGCCGACGCGGCCGAGTGCGTAGGAGTCGCCGAGTTTCTCGCGGTACTTCTCGACAAATCCGGCGGTTGCGGGCGTCTCGACAGTTCCGGGCGAGACGCAGTTCACGCGGACGCCGGAGTCGCCCACTTCGGCCGCCATCGTCTTCGTGAACGAGCGGTTGGCGGCCTTCGCAGCCCCGTATACGGCCAGACCGGGGTCGTTACCCCGGTAAGAGGCGCTGGAGTAGTTGATGACCGATCCCTCGCCGCGCTCAACCATTCCGGGCAGCGCAGCGTGGGTGCAGTTGAGTGTGCCGAAGAGCGACACGCCGAGTTTCGCCTGCCAGTCTTCGGGCTCGGAATCGAGGAACCGCTGCGTTCCCATCAGACCGGCGTTGTTGACGAGGACGTCCAGCGCGCCGAACTCCTCGACGGTGGCTTCGACCATCGCGACGGCGGCGTCGTACTCCGAAACGTCGGTTTCCAGGCCGATCGCGCGAACGTCGTGCTCGTCGGCGAGACGGTCTGCGACGTCTTGGGCGCCGTCGCCGTCGAGATCCGCGATGACGACATTCGCGCCGAGCGCGGCGAAAGCCTCAGCGACGGCCTCGCCGATGCCCTGGGCCGCCCCGGTCACACAGACGGTCTGATCCGTGAAGTCGAACGACTCACGGATGTCGGGGGAGGGAGCCGCCACGGGTGCTCACTTCCCCTCGAATTCGGGCTGTTCGTCGGTGCCGAAGGCATCGATCGCCTTCGCGTAGTCGTCTGACTGCGCCAGAGCGGGCCACGCGTGGCTGGCGAACTCGATCCCGGCGTCGTAGCCGACGTTTCGGGTGATGTTCGAGGCCTGCTTGATCGAGCGGACCGCGAGCGGGGGCTTGCTCGCGAGTTCGGACGCCAACTCGTCGACCTCCGCTTCGAGTTCGTCCTCGTCGGCGACGACGTCCGTGAGGATGCCTTCCTCGGCCGCGTCGACGGCGCCGATGCGTTCGCCGGTCATCGTGATCTCTTTCGCGCGCATCGCGCCGACGATCGTCGTGAGGCGCTGGGCCGCTGCGCCGCCGGGGAGGACGCCGAAGTTGACCTCAGGCTGGCCGAACGTGGCCTCTTCGACGGCGAAGCGGAAGTCCGAAGACATCACGATCTCGAAGCCGCCGCCGAGACAGAGGCCGTCGACAGCCGCGATAACCGGAGCGTGGTACTCCTCGAAGGCCGCACACATCTCGCAGAACAGATCCGGGACGCGCTTTTTCTCGTGGTACGTCGAGAAGTCGCTCATCTCGCCGACGTCGAGGCCGGAACAGAAGGCCTTCTCGCCCGCGGAATCGACGATGACGGCTCGTACGGCGATGCCGTCGCCCTCGTCGTCGAGCGCCTGGAAGGCGTCGAAGGCGTCGATGAGGTCGTGCTGCATCTGGATGTTGATGGCGTTCATCGCCTCGGGTCGATCGAGCGTGATGCGGCCGAGACCGGTCTCCTCGTCGTAAGACCATTCGATGGTTTCGAAGTCGGTGTCTGACATCGTCCGTCGATTCACCGTCGGTCCATTAATACTTAACGACGATGCCGTCGCTTGCCGCCGACACTGGCGTATACAGAATCGTATACATAAGCGGCAGCTCTGACCGATCGGCGCAAGATCGCGGTAGTTCGGCGCGCAGTACATTACAGCGTTACGTGTGTAATGCCGAGAGTCGGAGTCAGTCAAACAATCGTGGAGGATCCGAAAACAGTGATGTATACACCTTTGTATACAGCTCCGGTGCGCAGACTGGGGTCACAACGTGGTGGCAGACCGTCAGGAACGAAGCGGAACAGAAAACAGTCAGGGGACGACGCGGTGTCAGGGGCTGTCGTGCGAGCGCAGTTTCAGGTCTGACCGCGGTTTGGCCACGCAAGTGAGAACGTAGCCTTCCTCTTTCTCGGAAGCGGAAAGGAACATCCCCTCGACCTGCTCGACCTCGCCTTCCTCGACGCGCATCGCCGAGCAGACCCCACAGACGCCCATCCGACACTGGTAGGGGAGATCGAGTCCGGCTTCCTCGGCGGCTTCCAAGATAGGTTTGTCCTCTGCGACCTGGATGGTCCGCCCCTCGTCGACGAACTCGACGTCGTAGTATTCGACCATATTAGAGACGCTGTTCGTAGACGTGTTCGACCGGTTCGAGCCCGTGGGCTTCGAGCATCTCTTTGGCGCCTTCGTCGCCCGCCAGGACGTCGATGCGGTAGTAATCGACATCGCGCGGTTCCTCGGAGAACCACTCGGCCGCTGCTTCGAGCATCTTCGCGGCCGCACCTTGTCGGCGGTAGTCCTCGCGAACGAACAGGCCGTTGACGTATCCGTGGTTGTCCAGTTGGAAGATGGGGTGATCACCCATCACGCGGGCTTCGAGAACGCCGATCGGTTCGTCGGCGTCGTCGCTTTCGGCCAGCAGGACGATGCCGTACTTCGAGTCGACGAGCTGATTTTCGAAGTACTGGAGCCAGCGTTCGTTGGCCTCTTCGCTGTGGCTGTATCGCTCGTCGTACTCCGAGAGATGACTGGTGAAGCCGTGCCAGAGGTCCAAGATTTCCTCGCCATCCGCTTCAGTGGCATATCGTGTTTGGATTCCCATACTCTCCGTACCGAACCGGTCCTCCTAAAAGATTCGCGTCCAGGTCGGCGGGAGCTGATTGGCGGTTGACTCGACGGTCGGACCGTCGAAGTGATAGAGGACCTTCCCGTGGCGGGCGAGGAATTGGAACAAGGCGCGGAGGCGCGCCTGCGGCCGTACGCGGGGGCACACGAAAGATGGAGCCCTCGAAACGTCGTTGGGGAGAAACCTTAATAACGATCCACACTAACCCAGGAGTGAAGGCGTTTCACAAGCCATGCCAACGGAAAAACGATTCAAACAGCAGATCCAGAACGGTCGGATGATCGAAGACGAGTCCGAAATGACAGAGGGCTACAAGAAGGCGCTGAAGGCGACGCTCAAAGTCTCGGCGGACACCGAGCTGATGAGTGCGCCGGCGTACTACGAGCAATCGATGAACGCGCCGACGCTCGACGCCCGCGCCTCCTGTGTCAGCGTCATTCAGGACGAGCTCGGTCACGGCCACATCGCCTACCGGCTCCTGGAAGACCTCGGGGAGGACCGCGAGGAACTCATCTACGAGCGTGAGCCCCACGAGTTCCGCAACACCTACGGCTTCGACCAACACCTCGACACCTTCGCCGAACTCGTCAGCGCCCACGGGATGTTCGACCGCGCCGGGATGGTGCTCCTGAGCGACATCGAGGAGAACACCTCCTACGCGCCCTGGAAGCGCGCCCTGCGGAAGGTCGGCAAGGAAGAGCAGTTCCACCTCCGTCACGGCGAGACCTGGATGCGTCGGCTGTCCAACAAGTCCGACAAGACAAAGGGCCTCGTCCAGGATGCCGTCGACTGGATGTTCCCGATGGGTATCGAGTGGTTCGGCCTCCCGGACGATCAAAAGCACAACACCGACCAGCTCGACTACCGCATCAAGGGCAAGACGAACGACGAACTCCGCCAGGAGTGGATGAGCCACACCGTCCCGCTGGCCAACGATCTGGGCCTCGACGTGCCCGCTCACTACGACGAGGAAGCCGACGAGTACGTCCTCGAATACGACGCTCCCGTCGCCTTCGACGCCGAGAACAAAGACTGGCGCTTCGAGGAGCCGATCGGCTGGGACGACGTACTCGACCGCTGGCGGGACCGCGGCCCCGCAAACGAGAAGTACGTCAACTTGCTGCAGGCCGGAGAGATCAAAGTGGGTGTCTGAGATGAGCACGAACGCCGCAGACGCTGGAACCGTCGGATTCGACATCGGCCCCGGTGAGGACGCCGACGAGTTCGAACAGGAACTCTGGGACACCCTCGATACCGTCCCAGACCCACACATCCCGGTCAGCCTCGTCGATATGGCGATGATCTACGACATCGAGGCCGACGGTGGGGACGTCACGGTGACGATGACCTACCCGTGTATGGGATGCCCGGCGTACGATATGATCCAGGACGACGTCCGCGCAGCGCTGCGAACAGTTCGCGGCGTCAGCGACGTCGAAATCGAGATCACCTGGGATCCCGTCTGGTCGAAGGATATGCTGACCGAGAAGGCACACGAAGAACTCAAAGACGCGGGGATCGCAATATGAAATACCACGTGTTCACCCGGCACCGAGCCGGCGACGATATGATCCACGCCGGGACGGTCCAGGCCGATTCGGACCGTCTGGCACGGATCTACGCGCACCGAACCTACGACGAGGAGGACTGGGAGTTTATGGGCGTCGTCCGTGAGGAACACCTGCTCGAAGTCGACGAACAGCCCATCGTGGGCGGGAGGGCGCGATGAGCGCCGAAGCCGAGAACGCCTGGCCCGAGGCGGCAGTTGACTACGTGAAGGCCATCGCCGACACGAAACTCCTGCTCGGTCAGCGCTACGGCGAGTGGATGCTGAAGGGGCCGAACCTCGAAGACGACATCTCGGGCGCCAGTAACGCCCAAGACGAGATCGGACAGGTCCGACAGCTGTTCCGCCTGCTCACGCAGCAGGGCGTCGAAGACGACTGGCTCGAGTCCAGTCGCAGCGCAGAGGAGTACGCGAACGCGTCGATCCTCGACGAGGAGGCCGAAAACTGGCCGACCTTCATCGTGCAGGTCGCGCTGGCCGACCGCGCGGCGTGGCTGCTGCTCGATGCGATCGTCCACGACGACTTCACCGGAATGGTCCAGAAGATGGGCGAAGACGAGTACTTCCATCTCGAACACCACGACGCCCGTCTGGAGACGCTGGCCGAAGACCAGCCCGAAGCCGTCGAAGCGGCGCTGGAGCGGTACTTCCCGGGTATCCTCTCGTTCATCGGTCCGTCGAGCTACGGCTCCTCGGAAGACCCGCTCGTCTCCGCCGGCTTCACGGACCGCTCAGTCGCAGAGATCCGCGGCGCGTTCCACGAACACTACGAGGAACTGTTCGCTGGAACCGACGTCTCTGTGCCCCCGCTCGAGGAGGACGTTCCCGACTCTGAAGCGTGGGACGAAACGCGCCGCCGCAGCGGCGAGGGTCACGTCGAACCGAGCGTCGTCGAACAGCTACAGGGAATCTCCAACCAGGAGTACGTGATCGAATGAGTTCATCGAACGCTACCCCGAACGCGGACGGTGGCCGCGCCGATCCCAGCAGCGACGACACCGCCGGCGACAAGCATCAAAAAGAGAGCGCGAAGGTCGAGGCAGTCTGCCCGTTCTGTGGGTCTTCCGACACCGAACTGGAATCGACGTTCGGCTCGGAGGTCTCGAAGAGCCAGTTCTACTGCAACGGCTGCCACACGATCTTCGAGCGGATCAAGTACGACGGCGCGATGCCCGACACCGGGCGCGAGCGCGACGGAACGCGCTGAGCAGTAGCAGCCATCGCTCCGGCCGTTCACCCTGCTGTCATCCCATACCCACCCCATTTTCGTACGGGCGGGCGACCGCCCACCGGTGATCGCTCTCACGAGCCGGCGATCACCGGAAAAATACTCCCGTTGTTCGGTTGTCGCTACAGCAACCGTTAGCCGATTTTTCGGAAGTCCCAGGAAACCGTCCGTTCGGGCGTGAGCGCGATCTTGACGCGCTGGTGTCGGCCCGCGTCCGGGACGGACTTGACCGTCCCGAACAGCCCGCGTTCGATCTCCTTTTCGAACTCCCGGTCGTCGACGACCCGCGCCGACCCGCGCCACTGGATCCCGCGATGCTGGTTGAACTCTGCCTCGCCCGCGTCGACGACGGCGGCGGCTTTACCAGTCGCCTCGACGTTCTTGACCTTCACCGAGTCGGCGTCGGTCTCGAAGCAGAGTTGGCCGTCGACGATCGTGAACGCGACCGGGACGACGTGCGGGAGGCCGTCGGGGCCGACGCTGGCGAAACGGGCGACGTCGGCCGCCTCGAAGAGTTCCACCTGTTCGTCCTCGGTGAGCGCGATCTTGTCGTAGTTGCGTGGCATCGTCGTTCAGAGCCCCAGCGCCTCGCTCGCCACAGTCGTCTTCTGGATCTCCGAGGTGCCGCCGATGATCGAGAGGATGCGGGCGTCGCGGTAGTAGCGCTCCAGCGGGTAGTCCGTCCGGTAGCCTTTCCCGCCGAAGATCTGCATCGCGTTCCGGGCGCAGAACTCCGCGGCGTCGCTGGCGGTGAACTTCGCCCGCGAGGAGACGCGGGTGTCGCCCTCACCGTCCGCGATGCGGACCGCAGAGTCGTAGACGAGGTTGCGGGCCGACTCCAGTTTCGAGTCCATCTCGGCGACGAGCACCTGGACGGCCTGGTACTCGCCGACGGCTTTGCCGCCCTGCTCGCGGTCGCCCGCGTAGTCGACGGCCTCGTCGAAGGCGGCCCGTCCGATCCCGAGGCCAATGGCCCCGAGGCCGGTGCGCGCCATATCGATCGTTCCCATCGCGATCCGGAAGCCGCCGCCGATCCGCCCGAGCAGGGCGTCGGCGTCGACCGCGACGTCCTCGAAGGTGGCGTCGCCGGTCACGTGGCCGTGCATTCCGAGGTACTCGCCGCGCTCGAAGGTGAAGCCCTCGACGTCCTCGGGACTCGGGACGATGAAGACGCTCACGCCGTGGGAATCCTCGGGCTGAGGTCGCTTGCGCGCGACGACGAGGTGGACGTCCGCGACGCCCGCGTTCGTCCCGAAGGACTTCTCACCGGAGATGTGGTAGCCGTCGTCGGTCGCTTCGGCGACCGTCTGGAGTTCGGTCGGCGAGGACCCCGCGCCGGGTTCGGTCAGGAGCATCGCGCCGACGGACTCGCCGGCGACCATCTTCGGTAGCAGGCGCTCGCGCTGTTCGTCGCTGCCGAAGTTCAGAACCGGCAGCGTCGCGAACGTGTGGCCCTGAATAATCTCTGCGACCGCCCCGCTCTCCTCGGCGATCCGTTCGAGCGCCAGGCAGTACGAGACGAAGTCGCCGCCCAGTCCGCCGTACTCCTCTGGGATCAAGATCCCGAGCAGGCCGGCGTCGCCAGCGGCTTCGACGACGTCACGCGGGAACTCCCGCGTCTTTTCGATCTCCTCGGCGCGGGGGGCGAGCGTCTCCGTCGCGAACGTCTCTGCACGGTCGAGAACGTCGTGGTGCTCTTCCGAAAGAGCGCGCTCCAGTAGCGTCATACCTACCTCTGGACGGTGAGGGGACTTATCTGTAACGTGACTTCCCTCCAGGAATAGCCAGGACGCGTCGCGGTGCCCACGACGTGGGACGAGCACGTCCTCAGCGACGGTCCGCGAGCGGGTCAGACAGATCCGCGTCGGCGGCGACGTACCGAACCGGGGAGCCGCGGTCCGAGGACTCGTCGATGCGGGTGGCGAGTCCGCGGTCGGCAGCGAACGCGAGATGAGCGGCGGCTTCCCCCGCACCCATCTTCGCGTGGATTCCCGTCATCTCGCCGAAGCAGTCCCGCGCAACCTCCCAGGGTGTTCGTCCGGGGCCGGCGTCGGGGAGCGCTCGCACCATCTCCCGGACGCGTTCGGTATGATGCTCGCGAATGACGCCGATCCGAGCCAAGAGGTCGACCGACGAGCCGTGGCCGGGGAACGCGCGGAGAGAGGACTCGCCGTCCGCGTCGCTCGCAACATCCCCGGTCACGTCGCTCGCAACTCCGACGCTGCGAGCGCGCGATTCGATGCGGTCGAGCGTGTCGAGATACACGGCGAGCGCCGCGTCCATCCGCGTGTCCGATCCGCCGACGTTCGGCGTGTACGTCGGTAGCACGGCGTCGCCGAGAAAGAGCGCGTCGGGCGCTGCGAGCGAGAGGTGCCCGCTCGTGTGTCCGGGAGTGTGGAAGGCCTCGAGCCCGGCGACGGTCTCGCCGTCGGAAACGGCTCGCACCGGACACTGATCGGGCATCGGCGAGGGGTCGTCCCCCGATTTGATCGCCTCGACCGTCTCGTCGGGGACGCCCCACTCGCGGAGCCGACGGGCGTCGCGGTCGACGCGGCGGGTTCGCTCGGTCGCGTAGTCGGCGACCAGCGGGGCGTCCGCCTCGTGGAGAACCAACTCCGCATCTGCGGCAGCGGCCAGGCGCGGAGCCAGCCCCGAGTGGTCCGCGTGCCAGTGGCTCACGACGACCGTCTCGACGGCGCCGATCGGCAGACCCACTGCAGACAACCCCTCGGTGAGCGTCTGCCACGAGTCGTCTCCCGGTGGTCCGGGATCAACCACGAGGCCGCGTTCGGGGACGACGTACGTGCTGTTTGCGCCTTCGGGACTGGCCGCAGTGTGAGCGATACGTTCGACAGCGAGGGGTTCTTCAGACATCGTCAGTTCTCACCGGATTCGTCCGCGCGTTCTGTGTGGCCGGGTTCGTGTTCGGGACCGTTGTCGAATCCGAGGTCCATCCAGTCCGTGCGTACGGCTTCACGGAGATCCTCGGGGTACGTCGTCTCGAACGTGACCCGTGGGGCGATGTACTCTTCGTCCCAGCGAGGGTCCCAGGCGGCGTTGACGTAGACGTTCGCACCCGTCGACCCGTCGCGTCGGTAGTGGGTCGCGGTCGCGGCAGGCGCCTCCGAGTCGGAGAACTCCCAGTCGTTCGCGGGGTGGGCTTTCACCCAGATGTCGTCGAAGGCCCGCCCGAGATCCATCGGCGCCGTCTCGGTGTCGAGGACGACGACCTTGTCGAACAGGCGCGAGAACGAAAAGAGGGTGTTCGCCAGTTGCCACTCGAACCCGGCGTAGAGAATCTCGCTCGCGACGAGGCAGATTCCGAGGCCGGCCTCCGCCGGCAACGCGAGCCATTCGACGGGCGCGACGCCCCAGTAGTTGTTCACGCGGCCGTACAGTCGCGCGGACTCGATGATCGAGAGAAGCGTCCGCCCGTCAGACATCGGCGCGCCCGTCGGCGAGAAGGGGACCAGCGGATCCTCGCGGGTTCGTACGGTGTCGACGCGCGCCTCGAACGCCGTGGTCGCGACGGCGTCCTCCCACGGGGCTCGCGGGCCGGCGGGGCTGGATACACTCGTCGGCTGGGCGTCAGTCACTCGACCAGACGTCGCCCGTTGGTCCGCACCGACCGTCGGTGGGTCGTCACCGATCGTTGCTTCGATGACCACCTCACTGGCGGTCGGAACCGGGCCGGCTGGCGTCGGTGCGACCGAGATGGACCCGAGAGCGCTCGCGACGTGCGGCGCGCCCGCGACGTGCGAGTCGCCGACCCACCGCATCGTGGCCCCGACGAGCGCCGCAGGCGGGGCACCCAACAGGATCGTGATCGGCGAGTCGTCCGTGACGTGCTGAACGGGGCCCGACGGCACCGACAGCCGAAGCGTATCGCTCCCGTGGATCGACCCGCGAACGGGGAGCCAGTGCGTCTGCTCAACGGGAGGTCCCGCGGAATCGTCTGCGTCCGGCCCGTCGTCGGCACTCGCTGCTGGAATGGCCGCGAGGCCGAGCGTGACGACTGGCACGTCCGCACCGTCGATGGCGGGTAAGCCGAGGGATCTGACGTCGACTCCAGTCTCCGTTGCTGCCGCCGCTGCAGTGTCCGGAGTCGGCCCTCCTCGCCGGGCAACCACTAGCGCATCCAAGACGTCGAGGTAATCGGCTTCGAAGCCGAGGTCCAGGGCTGCGCCGACGCGGGACCACGGCTCACGGGAGCGGACTGCGAGGCGATCCGGCCCACCGAGTGCGCCACTGACGAGGCGCGCCGTGCCGCCGGTGTTCTCCAGAAGGACCGCTGGACCGTTCTCTCTGGCTGCTTCTCCGGCGACCGCCGCAGCAGTGTCCGCCCAGTGGACGCGGTCGCCGATCTCGACGAGGTCGTCGGCCGTCCGGAGCGAATCGAGGTGGGTTCGAAAGTCAGTCATCGGTCGGTGCCCCCGCTTGCGGAGTCTACATCGGCGTTCGGCCCGCCCGCGAGGTCGACAGTAGACAGATCGACGCCGGCACCCGAGAGGATCTTGCGGGCGCGCTCGCGGAGTTGCTCGTCGGGAACCGATCTCGCCCCGTCGCGCGCAGCGGCGTCTGTACCCGCAGTGGCGTCAATGTACGCCTTCGCCGTCTTCGATTTGGAGGTGCCGGTCTCGGCGTCCCCCTTCTCCTCTGGCGTCTGATAGATGTTCAGTGGGACTTTCGGCATCGCCTCGGCCCCGAACTGGTGGAAATCCTCTTCGGGGTCGGCATAGAGCGCGAGGGCTTCGAGCACTTCACGCGTCGACAGCGGATCGACGTCGGGATCGACGAAGACGAAGAAGTCGACGTGCAACATCCCCCAGGTAGTGAAGATGAAGTTCGCCAGTTCGTGGAGATAGCCCGGCCGCGGGACGTCCGTCGAGACGACGTAGACCGTTCGGGGGGTGAAGCGCCACGGAACGCACCGCTCGACGTCGTAGCCAGCGGCCCGGAGACCGAGCGTCGCGTCCGGACCGACGCACGCGACTTCGGTCGTCGAACTCGTGTTCTGGGAGTATCCGACGCCCGATCCCTCGACGCAGAAGGGGATCAGCGGCTGCTCGCGGTGCGTCACGGCTTCGACTTCCAGGACCGGCATCGAGCGCCGCGGACCGTGCATATAGCCGAAGTAATCGCCGAACGGGCCTTCGTCTAGCCGCTCGCCTGGGAGGATCTGCCCCTCGATGACGAGCTCCGCGCTGGCCGGCACTTTGAGGTCGTTGGTCGTACACTCGACGAGTTCGATTGGTTCGCCTTTCAGCCCGCCCGCGAAGGCCGCCTCGTCGCTGCCGGTCGGAATCCACATCGACGCGGTGAACTGCGCGGCAGGTTCGACGCCCACCGCGATCGCGACGGGCATCGGTTCGTCGCGGCGCTCGTACCGGTAGTAGAACAGATTTGGCGTCTGCTCGCCCGCCAGCAGGAGGACGCTCGCGCGGTCGCCATCCTGAATCATCGCGCGATGGGACGACCAATCGGTCCACGTCGAGTCGGGGTCGGGAGCCACCATCGTGTGGAGGTTCGAGTAGCGGCCGCCGTCGGCCGCGTGGATGTACGGCCACGGGAGCGCGAACAGGTCCGCGTCGCTCCCGCGCCGGATCACAGCCTTACACGGCGCCGTCTCGTCGTCGACGATTGTCGGTTCGATCGGCCGTCGGAGTCGGTCGATGACGCGTTCGTAGTACTCCTCGCCGTCGAGATCTGGGGGGAGCCCCAACGCCCGTGCCGGGCGGGCCCACGGCCGGTTCCGTGGGCCGCGGTAGGGATCACCGACCAGCCGGGCCGGAATCTCGCTTTCGGTGACCGACTCGAAGACCGGCACGCGGTCGTCGCGGTCGTTCGCGAGCATCGTGATCGCGCTCGCTTCCAGATTCCAGGAGACGGGGGTCTCGATGCGATTGAGTTCGCCGGCGGCTTCCAGCCCGGCCAGGTAGGCTCGGAGACTTCCGGCCGGCTCTTCGGGTCCCGGTGCAGCGACGGTGCCTCCGTCCGGACGCGGCGGTCGTCCAACGTCTCGATTCGGCCGGCTCATTCCTTCTCGCCGCCGCCGAGTTTGAGTTCCATCTCCTCGCGTTCGCGTTCGGTTCGGAGGTCGACGTAGCGTTCCACGAGTTCGGGGCGCGTCTCGGAGAGGTGCTCGCGAAGGAGCGACCGGACTGCGGTCGAGACCGAATCGTACTCTCCGGTCTCGACCAGGTACGAGACCAACGTCTTGACGTCTTCGCCCCGGGCAGTCAAGACGTTCGAGCCCTCCTGACTCTCCTCGAAACACTCTTTCAGCACCGTCTCGTCGACGCTGGCTTCGCCGACGTCCGTCTCGATGATCTGGATGTACCACTGCTCCTCGCGGTTCTCGTGAGGGCCGCGGAGGATGGTAAGCGGGTCTGGGTCGGGTAGCTCCGCTGGGTCGCGAGCGATGCGGGCCCGCGTGGTGAAGATATGCTTCGTCTCCTGGTCCATCACCTGCAACGTGAGTTCGCCGTCGGTGTCGGCGGGCAGGTGATCCTCGGAGGTGATGTATTGGTCGCTCACGCGACATCCCCGCCGTGGCCGGCCACCGTATTCATACCAGATACTCCGGATGCGGGCCAACATAAAGCCTTCCCGGTGCGGTCGAATTTCGATCGCCGAAACACTCGGATGTACACACTACCACAATCCATCATCTGGTGAGACGGCGACCCGAATTGACCGACGTAGCGTCGACAGTTGCTTAGAATAAATATATCTTGTACTAATTTCTGAAAATATACTTTGAGTCGTATGAGAGCGGCAATATAGACTTCTACAGATAATTAGGATGCAATATATTAATTAGAATTGTTTCGAAATATTCGATTATTTATTTCCTATATAGATATTCGGCTTAGTATACTACCGTCCAGGGACACCACAATGTCCGCTGTTCAGGCAAGGCATACGAGGAAGTGGAGAGAGCTACAAATCGCGTTGGCAATGGGCCAAGCGTCGGGTACAGACAGCGGCCACGCGACGACTACGCGTCTGCTGGCCCGACCGACTCCGCGTTCACAACTTCCAGCGCCAGCTCGAGAAGTTCGTCGGCGTGGCTCTCCTCGCGCGCTTCCGCAGTCACTCGAACGAGCGGTTCTGTCCCGCTCGGCCTGACGAGGAACCATCCCTCGTCGGTCTCGACGCGCAGTCCGTCGATCGTATCGATCTCCTCGAAGCGATCACGAAAGACCGATTCGATTGCGGTCATCGATTCGGCCCGGTCGTCGACTTCGACGTTCGCACGGCGAGTCGTAAACTGTTCGGCCGGCAGGGAGTCGACGAGCGCAGCGAGTGGGCCTCGCTGCTGGACGAGCACCGCGAGACTGAGCGCCGCGTGGTGGCCATCGGGGGCGAGCGTCTCGCCCGGCCAGATCCACGCACCCGACGGTTCACCGCCGAAGACGAGCGCCTCGTCGCTGGCCGCTTCGGCGACGTGGACGTCGCCGACTGGAGTGTACTCCACGTCGCCCCCGGCGCCGGTGACGGCGTCGGCGACGACGAGGCTCGTGTCGACCGGGACCGCGACGTGCGGGGCCGTGTCAGCGAACTCGGCGTTCGTCATCGCGCGTTCGACAGCGTCGCGTGCGAACAGTGCCAAGAGGAGGTCGCCAGGGACGAACTCGCCACCGCCCGTGACGGCCATCATCCGGTCCGAATCGCCGTCGTGTGCGATCCCGACGTCGGCGTCCAGCGCCGGTACCGCAGCCGCGAGAGTGGTCAGGGTCTCGGCGTTCGGTTCGCTCTTTCGCGCCGGGAAGCGACCGTCGCGCTGCCCGTCGAGCGTGTGGACCGTCGCGCCGAGTTCGTAGAGCGCATCGACGGTGGCGCGTCCGGTACCGTTGCCCAAGTCGACGACGACCGAGAGATCGGTGAGAGGTCGGTCGGCATTCGGGTCAAAGACGTCGGCGAGGCGGTCGACGTGACGCTGGGACGGATCGTCGGCGGCGGCCGTCTCCGTGCCGAAGTCGTCCCAGGCAGCGTGGTCGACCACGTCCGAGGCGAGACGGTCCTCGATATCGGCCGTCCGATCAGGCGGGAACGACTGGCCGGACCGAGTCCAGAGTTTGATTCCGTTGTCCGGCGCGGGGTTGTGCGACGCCGTGATCCCGACTCCAGCGTCGGCGTCGAACCACTCGACGCTTCGCGCGAGCGTCGGCGTCGAAACGACGCCGAGGCGTATCACGTCCGTACCACACTCGCGCAGGCCGGCCGAAAGGGCGTCGGCGAGAACCGCGCCCGTCGTCCGCGCGTCGCGGCCGACGACGACCGTCCGAGTGTCTGCTGCGACCGCTCTCCCGACATCGAGAGCGAGGTCGGCCGTAACGACGTCTCCAACTGGGCCGCGAATCCCACTCGTCCCGAACATACACTGGGTACACAATGCGGGTAACTCGTTATAAGCAGCGGGATCGTTTTTAACCGGGTGACAGAACGTGATCGGTAAATAAAAACAGCAAATGTAGTTAGTGAACACAATTAATGAACAAAACTGGCGAACACAATTACTGAATAGATATGAGAAGGAGGAACACAGCTGTCGAGTGCAGGGTACGTCGAACTGTTGTACGCGTGAGCAGAATGTGAACTACCCCACCCTACTCACTCACCGCTGACGCGGTTCGCTCCTTGAGGGTGGGGCTTCCTGTCTCCACGACGCGCTTTGCAGATACAGGCGTATCCGCAGGGAGCGCAGTCTCCACAGGCGTTAACGAATCGCTGCGCGATTCGTTCGCACACCAGAAATCTTCGATTTCTGGGGACGTTGATTCGGAG
Organism: Halobellus sp. Atlit-38R; assembly: GCF_003665925.1. Classification (NCBI taxonomy): domain Archaea; kingdom Methanobacteriati; phylum Methanobacteriota; class Halobacteria; order Halobacteriales; family Haloferacaceae; genus Halobellus; species Halobellus sp. Atlit-38R. Next base: position 20,280 of record NZ_QXIJ01000007.1, on the reverse strand, counting down.
TATCCCACTCCTACGTCTTCAAGACTGCGAGAAAGGATGTTCCACGCCGCGTTCGCGTCCCTGTCCGCCTCGAACCCACACGACGGACACGAGTGTTCACGCACCCACAGCGGTTTATCTGTCTCCGTTCCGCACGACGCACATTCTTTGGTCGTCCCTCGGGGGTCTACGGCGACGAAGTGCGTCCCTTCGCGTTCGCACTTGTATTCGAGCATTCGGAGGAACGTTCCCCACGAAGCCCTGGCCCGATTCCGAGAGTTACCCGGTAGTTCGACCAGCCCTTTCACGTCCAAGTCCTCGACCGCTACAAGGTCGTACTCGCGGGCGTAGTACGCCGAGAGTTTGTGCAAGAAATCACGTCTCTTGCGCTTCAAGTCGGCGTGGCGTCGAGCGACCGTCTTGCGCTGTTTCTCCCAATTGTTCGAGCCGTGTTCCTTCCGCGATAGGCTACGTTGAGCGCGTTCTAACTGCTCGCGCTCGTCGGAGAAGTCCGGTGACTCGACAGCGGTTCCATCAGTATCGTGTGCGTACTTCAGGATACCAACGTCAATTCCGACGACTCGCTCTGGATTCTCCGGCTTCTCGAGAGTGTCTTCGTCCACGTCGATACCGAACGTGGCGAACCACTCACCCGTGGGTTCTTGCTTGACCGTGACTTGTTTGATGGTCGCGTTCTCGGGGATGTCTCGGTGGGGATTGATGGGTATCTCACCGATTTTGCTCAACCACAGGACAGGCCGACCACTCGTATTCTTGAGTTTGAAGCCGGACTGGTTGTAGGTGAGTGACCGATACTCCCGAGGCGGTTTCCACTTGAGCATTCCAACAACGCGTCCGTTCTCCTTCTGCGCTTTGAGCGTGGAGAGGTTGTCGTAGACGCGCTTGACGACCATCTGCAACACTTTCGAGTGAATATCGTTCAGGTCGTCCCACCACGTTTTGAGGTCGGGGAGTGTGACCTTGTAACGTGCTGGAATCTCGTCTGTCTCGTTGAGTTTGTAGAGGACGTGGTTGTAGAGTTGTCTACAAGTATCGACGTGGTGAAGAAGCGTCTCGGTGAGGGCTTCCGATGGGTCGAGTCGATACTTGTAGTTGTAGTGCATCTATGACTCTCGTTCCTCGATAAGTTCGTCCAATTTATCTTGGACGAACGAGGACAGATTCAGGTGATTGTCCTGAATCCACTCCTCTTGGTCGTCGCGGATGGAGATGGTCTTTCGCGTTGCCACATCATAAATTACGTAATTTGCATAAAAGTAGTTTGTGGTTGGCGTGGGCCTGTGGGCCGGTCGTCGCGGAGTGTTTGTGGGACGATGACGGCGCTGTATCCCCTCCCTACTGCGCTACTCGGTCACTTCGATCCCTGCGTTGCTCCTTGAGGAAGGGGACTTAGCGCCTGAATACAGTTAAACGAAAGCTACGGACTCGGCTCGTATACCAACATCCCCACACCCCTGTGTCCGCTGTTATCCGCGAACCAGAGGGCCAGACGCGGTGACGATCGGATTCGAACAGCGGACACGGTGGGGTGCAGACTGGCAAATCCCGAGAAATGGTCGGCAACAGCGGCGAACGGGGTCGAACAGCGGACACAGTGGTGTGACGGGCAGGGCAAGAGAGACGGGCGGGCAGCAGCCGGCGGTGACCTCAGACTTCCGTGAAGTCTTCGAGCGTGGGGCTCCCGTCAGCGTCGTCCTCCTCGACGTAGGACGCGATGGAGTCGTGAACGCCGACGAGTTCCACCGTCTCCATCATCGCCGAGAGAATGAGTTCGACGTCCATATCCAGGGCGTACTCGCGGTACGTCCCTCCGCGACGCCCCTCGTTGCGTTCGGAGACGGAGACGATCCCGAGCATCGCGAGTTCGCTCAGGTGATCCCGCATCCGACGCGGGACGAGCGGGTCACGATTCGCGAGTTCCGCGAAGCGCGTGTAGCGTGGACGCACGTCGCGGGAGCGGACCGGCGCCTCGCCGTCGAGGTCCAGCGTCAAGAGCGCGTACAGAACGAGATGACCGTGCTCGGTCAATCCGTTGATTCCCTCCTTAATGCGCCCGCGTTCGAGTGCACGGCGGCCACGCCGCACGTGTTCTTCGGTCACGACCGAGGTTTCCTCGTCGCGGGCGAGGTCGCCCGCTTTCATCAGGAGGTCGATCGACTGGCGCGCGTCACCGGCGTCTTTCGCGCCGTAGGCCGCACAGAGCGGAATAACCTCGTCGCTGAGGACGTCGTCGTGAAACGCGACGTCGCCGCGCTGTTCGAGGATCGCACGCAGATTCTCCGCGTTGTACGCGGGGAAGTGGATCTCCTGTTCACACAGCGAGCTCTTGACTTTCGGGGAGAGATCGTCCCGGAAGGAGAAGTCGTTCGAGATACCGATGAGCCCGATCTTCGCTGTTTCGAGGTCACCGTTCGCCCGAGCGCGAGGCAGTTGATAGAGGATGCTGTCGTCGTTGACGTGGTCGATCTCGTCGAGGACGACGAGGACAGTCCCTCCGCGGGCGTCGAGGTCCTCCCAGAGCATCTCGTAGACGGACGCGAGCGGGTATCCGGTCGTGGAGATCTGGTTCGCTTCCGAGCGGAGGCTATTGACGAGACGTGTCGCGATCTGATAAGAGCTCGTGAGACCGTCGCAGTTCAGAAAGATGACCGAGAGGTCGATATCGTCGTACTGTGCGGCGTCCTCCCGAAGGTGTGAAAGGAGGTACTTCGTCGCCGCTGTCTTGCCGACACCGGTCTTCCCGTAGAGGAAGATGTTGTTCGGCTGCTCACCGTTGATCACGGGCTGGAGCGCCGCCTGGTAGGTCTGGAGTTCCTCGTCCCGGCCCACGAGCTCGTCGGGCTGGTAGTCCTCCCGCAAGGCGTCCCGGTCGCGATAGATTTCGTTGTCCCGCTCGAAGAGGACCATACGTCGTTGATATGCCACGAGGATAATAAAACCACCGTGTCCGCAGTGTCCGCTGTTCTCGTTCTTTATAAATGTCTCGGGGAACACACCCCCTCCACTATGTCCGCTGTTTAGGGCTCGAAGAAAGGATAGAAATAATTGGTATATTATTTTCGTTGGTTTTATATTATCTACCGGTGATGTGGTCCGTAGTGGTCAAAAACGCAGCGACTACTTGACCTAGTAGTCGCTAGCGTGGTGATCGTACAGTAGATGCGGCCGGCCGTCCGTCGCCTGCTGACTAGCTAGGGTGTGGTTTCCACGAGGCGGCACTGACCTAATACAAACTAATAGGGAGAACAGCGGACACAGTGGTGACGGTCTTCGACGACGGTACAGAACTGACGTCGTCTGTCTCCTCGGGGGCGCTGATCGTCCGTTCCCGGTTAGCGTCTTCGGTCCACATTCTCTCGATTGTCCGAATACACGTCTTTTGACGGCTCTCAGTCTGGTCTGTGCCGTTTGGTTTTGCGCGACGATTCCCGGTCTCTGTCTCACCCCTCACCACCTCTGGGCGCCAGAACTGCGGACACAGTGGAGGGGGTGTGTGCCCCTCCGTCTGCAAGTGACACCGCAAACACAACCAAGGTGTACAGCAGAACAGCGGACATAGTGGAGGGGGAGGGTTCGTTGATCTCGTCTCTGCTCTATTTCTGGGTAATCTGTGTCTTGTTCTCGGCTGCTTTCCCCATCGGAATCCTGCCTAGAACAGCGGACATAGTGGTGTGCCCCGGTCGGCATCGTCGTGAGGATGCCTATGAGTCAGAGCGTCCCGTAGCATCGTCTCTCTGCAAATCGTGGCCGATCCACGTGAAAGACGTATGCGCTATCCGGACAGAACCGTCCCGTCTATCGACGAAGAACAGCGGACATAGTGGAGGGAGGGGGAAGGGAGAGGTTCTCCCGCCTCAGTATAAGTCATCGCGTCACCCGCGAAGCGGGAGCGTCCGATTACTTGTTGTACGAGTCGGGGATCAGCACTACGCCGTGACCGCCCGTGAGCCGGCTGACGATAGAACCGGCTTTGTCGAGGGCCGTCGAAATCGACGCGGCAGGCAGATAGAAGTCGGTCTCAGTCGATTCACCGCGGGCGTGGTTCTTTTTGCTGGCAGTAGCCATTGTATTTCCTCGTAGTACCCGGATCGTTATGAGGCTTCGTCAGTACTCGTTCGGGTATTTTTATTCCTCATCCACGTATCCGGGTTAGTATTGAAGAATAATTTAATATTTACCTCGAATCCCGGATACTTGCCTATCGTTCGTGATGGTTCCGTGGTCGGGCTCGACGAGAAAATTCCTCAGGTCGAGAGAATCTCGATCAGGTTTCCCTCGGGATCCTCGAGGAAGAAAATGGTCGTTCCGCTCTCGGTCGTTTGGGGTTCCGATAGCGTCTCGACGCGCTCAGGCAGTTCGGCGTAGAACTTCGGTACGTCGTCGACGGAGAGGCCGACGTGCGTTGCGCCCTGCGCGTTCAGGTGTGTTTCGGATTCGGACTGCGTCTCGTCGGTTGGCTCGTAAGCCACGAGTTCGATCCGAACGCCGCCGCCATCGAGGTGGGCGAAATCGGCACTCGCGCCGTCGACGTCGACGCCCGTCGCGAACGCGTCGCCACCGACGGAAAACCGGGTGAGAACGTCGAGTCCCAGTACTTCGCGATAGAAGGCGACGGCGCGGTCGAGATCCGAGACAGTGATGCCGACGTGGTGTGCGGCGGGTTCGGCCATACCGCGTCTCGGACTGGGGGGCTGAAAGAGCCACCGGACTGCTCTCGACTCACCGAGTAACCATCGGACCGCTCTCGATTTCTCCGAACACCCACCGACCTATCGTAGCGTTTGCAACTGATCACACAGCCAATCGCACGACTGCGTTCGATTCGGTGCGTGAAGACTCGCAAACGCTACGATATTTCTCTACGGCAGGTCGACGTCGACGCCTGACTGCAGGCTTGCAGCTTTGACGGTGTTGTACATCAGCATCGCAATCGTGAGTGGGCCGACGCCGCCCGGGACAGGTGTGATCGCGCTCGCTTTCTCTTTGGCACTCTCGAAGTCGACGTCGCCGACGAGTTGGTACCCTTTCTCGGTATTTGCGTCGACGCGATTGATCCCGACGTCGATCACGACCGCGCCCTCACTCAGCATCTCGGCGTCGATCATCTCCGGAACGCCGGCGGCCGCGACGACGATGTCCGCGTTCCGCGTCTTTTCGTCGAGGCCCTGTGTTCGCGAGTGACACACTGTCGTCGTAGCGTTCCCGCCCGGGCCGCGCTGGATGAGCAGATTCGCCATCGGCTTGCCGACGATGTCCGAGCGGCCGACGACGACGGCGTCTTTCCCTTCGGTTTCGATGTCGTAGGCCTCCAGCAACTTCTGTACGCCGTGGGGGGTGCAGGGCTTGTACCGCGCGTTCCCCGCGACGAGGCGACCGACGTTTTCGGGGTGGAACCCGTCGACGTCTTTCTCCGGTTCGATTCGGTTCAACACGGCCCGCTCGCCGACGTGGTCCGGCACGGGCATCTGGACGAGAATTCCGTGCACGTCGGGATCGGCGTTCAGTTCGTCGATGCGGTCGAACAACACTTCCGCCGGAGCCTCCGGATCGATCTCGTGGTGATAACTCTCGATGCCGAGTTCGTCGCACGCTTGCTGCTTCATCGAGACGTACGTCTTGCTCGCGCCGTCGTCGCTCATCAGAACCGTCGCCAGTCCTGGTGTGACTCCTTCCTCACGCAGCGTCTCGACTGAGTCCGATACGTCCTCTCGAATCCCATCCCCGACCTCGTTGCCGTCTATCGTAGTTGTCATATTTCGTAGTCCGCGGGCACGCGCGTTCGGTATCGTGCGGTCCCACGAATCCTCTGAAATGAACTTTCTTCTCGAACCGGATATGTATCTGCGAGGAATAGTCAACACATTGAAGTTCTTCTCCGACCGCCGAAGCGCCTTCGTTTCGTTCAGCGAACGCGACAACCGAAAGTGGTTGAAGCAGACGTGAAAGCCGCTTTCACGCGGGTCTTTCGGTTTTCTCTGATCGGCCGCCGTCGACATCTCTGGCGACCCGTCGTTACCCCGCTGGCGGATTCCGTATCAGATGCGTGATCTAACGTCGTCACCGAGCGTGATCTAACATCGTCACCGCGTATGAACTGTTCGTCGAGACGGTGGGAGCGACGTCACCCGACGCTCGTCTTCCGTCGGTCGGCGGTGAGAACGCACCGGCGACTCTCTCACTGTTTCCGATCCGGCGGTTCGACGTCGTGGTGGGTTTGAATCTCCGGCAGCCGATCGAACGCCTGCCGCACGATCGAGGTGTGGTCCTGGCCGCGTTCCTCACGATAGAGCGCGAGCGACAGACCCGACAACGAGAGGAGCGCCAGAATAGCGAACGGTGCGCCCGTGAGCACGGCCAGCGCCTGGAGCGACTCCGCCCCTCCGACGAGAAGCACGGCAAGCGCCACGGCGGCCTGAAACGCACCCCAGATCGCGATGCTTCCTCGGGACGGAGCGACACCTCGCCGCGACGCGAGAATCGCGGCGATCAGCGTCGACGTGTCCGCCGAGGTTACCATAAACACGACGATGAGCGCCAGGAACAAGAACAAGAGGAGGTCGCCGAGCGGCAGCGCCGACAGGAGGGGAAAGCCCGCAACCGCCTCCGAACCGCCGCGTTCCGCGATGGCCGCGAGCACGTCAGTCCGTCCGGTGTGCTGGATCGACAGCGACGTCCCGCCGAAAACGAGGAACCACACGCCGGTCGCCGCCGACGTGGCCACGACGCTCGTGAACGCGACGGTTCGCAGCCGTCGTCCGCGAGACAGAGCAGCCAGAAACATTCCCGCGAACGGAGCCCACGAGAACCACCACGCCCAGTTCCAGACCGTCCACTCGGTGACCCACGACCCGGTCGCGTACAGACTCATCGGCACGAAGTTGACGACGTACGCCCCGAGTGCGGCCGGTGCGCGCTCTGCGATGAACGCGCGCGGACCGACGACGAGGAGCAAGAGCGCGAACAGGCCGAACAAGACGACAGTGAGGCCGGCGATCCGGCGGATGCCCCGATGCAATCCAGAAACCGCAGAGAGGACGTAGACCGCGGCTATCCCTCCGACGAACAGCACTGGACCGAGCCCGCCCGGTGGAACGCCCCACTGGTACTCGACGCCCGCTAGGAACTGCTGGGAGACGAGCGCGATCGAGGTCGCGACGCCGCCGATCGTCGCGAACACCGCGAGCGTGTCGACGAGGCGACTCCACGAGGAGTCCAGTCCATCGACGCCGAGGAACGGCGTCAGAATCGACGACACCCGGAGGGGCGCCCCGCGCTCGAACACGAAGTAGGCGATCGGAATCCCGACGACCGCGTAGGCGCTCCACGCCGAGATCCCCCAGTGAAAGAGCGCGTACACGAGCGCCGCTCCGATCGCGGCTTCAGAGCCCGCCGCGACGTCGAAGTACGGCGGCGGCTGTCGATAGTGAAAGAGCGCCTCCGCGGGCCCCCAGAAGACGATGCCCGCCGCGATTCCCGCAGTGAACACGAGCGCGAAGTACGTCGGGTACGTGTAGGTGGGTTCGACGTCCTCGCCGCCGAGCTTGACGTCGCCCCAGGCGCTGAACAGCAGCACTGCGCAGTAGCCGACCGACAGGAGCACGGTCCCCAACAGCACCGGTCCCAGCCCTCGAAGTACGGAGTTCGTCAGGCCGTCGACGACCGCCGCCGTGGTTCCGGGAAACGTGAATTGGAACCCGAAGTAGAGCGTGAAGACGAGTATCGGTAGCCCGAGTGTCACCGGATCGTGGACTGAGACGAGATCTGAGAGCACTGCACGCACGGAACCGCGTCGGATGCGGAGCAGCGACGACTCGCTGGAGACGTCCGGACGGATCCGCTCGTACGGCAGCGCGGCGAGATACCCGAGACCGGAGCCGAAAAACACGAGCGCGAGTACGAGCCACGTCTGCCCTCCGAGCGCCTGACCGACGAAGGAGGGAAAGAAGAATCCGACCAAGACGACCCCGCCCGATCCGACGAACGCCATTAGAAGGGCGCTCGCCAGCATCTGTTGGGAACCCGTGCCGTCAGTCGCACTCATACGTTATCTGTTAGCAGGAGGCACTATCATTCTGTTGCCTGTCACTGCAGCCGAGTTCGGCGGCGCTTTGGACACGGTGGTCACGTCTCCTCTGCAGTGTGCGCTGCGTCGTCCGACCCATCGGAGCGGTCCCCCGTCACCGAAACTCCCAGCAAGTCGTCGCGGGCGGTCCCGTCCGCGCTTCCATTCAACACGGACGCTCCGAGGAGTTGCCCGCCGATCGCCCGTAGATCGATCACTTCGTCGGCTCCGACGGCGTCCAGTTTGCCGACGTGCGTCTCCTCGTTGGCGACGGCGACGATCCGGACGTCGGGATTCACGTTTCGCGCCGCGAGGACGGCTAAGACGTTCTCGGCGTCGTCGTCGCCCGCGACAGCGACGCCGCTCGCGACGTCCACTCGTGCGTCTTCGAGCGCCGACTCGTCCGTGGGATCGTCGGTCAGGACTTCGATTCCCTGATCAGTCAACCGCGACGCGGCGTCGGCGTCGGGCGTGACGACGACGAGGTCAGTCTCGTCGCCGACCCGTTCGAGGAACGATTCTGTCACGTCGCCGTATCCGAGGACCACCACGTGATCCTCGAGGAGTGAGAGTTCTGATGCGGTCATAGTTCCGAAGGCAGCCGCCATCCGGGATTCGATCGCGGGGCCGATGAGCGCGCCGATGGCGACGGTGAACGCGCCCGTACCGAACAGGATCACCGATAGCGAGAACAGTTTCGCTTCTGCCGTCGTCGGCGTGATGTCGCCGTAGCCGACCGTCGCGATAGTGACGATGACGTAGTAGATCGCGTCGCCCCAGCCGTCGAGACCTATGAACTGTCCGCGGAGGCCGTAGGAGCCGATGGTTCCGTAGAGGCCGACGCCCAGGATCGAGGTCAGCGACGCGATCTGAAACGACGAGAGGTCGAGCGTCTGCTCGAATCCCTCTCGGTTCCAGACGAGGAGAGGAAAGGTGACGAGGATAAGGAGCAACAGCGGGATCTCTGTCGTTCGCCCCGTCGTGAGCGGCAGTAGTGCGAGCCCCGGAAGGAGCGCTGTCGCTGCCATCCACGCGAGTCGCTTCCGCCGTCGGAGTCCGAACGTTACGATCCCCAGTGGAAACGCGAACAGGACGCCCGCAAAGCGGACGAACGTCTCCGCCATCGGCAGGACGCCCGCGAGCGGCCCGGCGACGACGGGCTGCGCCTGGCTCAGGTTCGAGAGCCCGGTTACGAACGCGAGTACCGTCACTGCGGCGGTCAGCGCGACCGTCGGCTTTGCCCCCGAAAACTCCCGCCACTCGACGAACGGGACGCGATCCGTCGGATAGAACACCTCCTCGAACGGCCGTTCGCCGGCTTCGTCGCGTGAGTCAACCACTACCATACCTTCGAGTATCGGAGATAAAAACTGTACTGTTGTCTCGTTGTCTTTTTGTGTCCCACCGGCAGGCTAAACATCCCCAGCGATGTAGCATTGGATATGTCACGAAAACAGATATTACTCCGACTGGCTTGTCTGCCGATCGGCGTCTCAATTCGGAGACGAGTCGCCTTCTGCTGGACCCGTTCACGCGGAGGTGTGCCCGTGTGAACCCTGCGATCCTGTTCGGTATGGGTACGATGCTCGCGTGGGGTTTCTGGATCATCTTCGGCGACGTCGCCTCGAACACGATCGACCCCGAGATGGCCGCGTTCGCGTCGTACCTGACCGCGACAGTGGTCACAGGCCTCTACGTAGTCTACTCTGACGCGTCGCTGGCGGTGACGCAGCGCGGGCTGCTCTACTCCGCTGTCGCGGGTGTCGCGGCCGCGATCGGCGTCGTCTCGACGTTCGTCGGCGTCACGGTCGGATCGACCGCCGTCGTCTCGACGATCGGTGGGATGTACTTCGTCACGGCCGCCGTGATTAGCGTCGCCGCGCTCGGTGAACCGCTGTCGTTCCAGAAGGCGATCGGAATCGGTCTCGCGCTCGTCGCTATCGTCATCATCAATCAGGGATAGCGACTCCCCGACGCGCTGCGCTATCGACGCAACCGACGAGGACACAACACATCTTCAGACTGTCACGATGTGCCCGTCGTGGCCACTCTGCCGACTTTTAAGACGCCCGCTGAGGTAGTCGACTGCGTATGAAGCGAACCATCAGCACGGACGACGCACCCGCCGCAGTCGGCGCGTACAGCCAGGCGACGACGAACGGCAGTATTCTGATCACCGCCGGACAGCTCCCGTTGACGACCGACGGCGAACTCCTCGACGACGAGTCGGTCGCAGACCAGACGCGACAGTGCCTGCGCAACGTCGAAGCCATTCTCGAATCCGAGGGTCTCTCGCTCTCGGACGTGCTGAAGACGACCGTCTTCCTCGACGACATCGACGACTTCGACGAGTTCAACGAGGCGTACAGCGAGTTCTTCGACGAGGAACCGCCCGCACGCAGCGCCGTTGGGGCCGGTGCCGTCCCGAAGGGCGCGGCCGTCGAGATCGAAGCGATCGCGACGACCGAGTGAGGCGTTCTGAAGCGCCTGCGGAGTCGTATCGAAGCACCCGCATACCGAACACCTGTCGCATCGCTCGACACTCCCTCGGTCACTGAATCGATCGACACCCCTCGGCCGGTCCAGCGGCTGACACGAACCTCCCCATAGCAAACGCTTAATGAATCTCGCCCTGCTACGGTCTCTCGTATGAACGACGCGGCTCCCACCGATCTTCTCCGGGTCGACCTGAGCGCCGGCACGGTCGAGCGCGACCCGATCCCGGAGCGGTGGCTGGCCGAGTACGTGGGCGGTAAGGGGCTCGGTGCCCGCTATCTATACGAACGACTCGCGCCCGGGACCGATCCGCTCGGCCCGGACAACTACCTCCTGTTTATGCTCGGGCCGCTGAGCGGCCTTCTTCCCGGCGAGCCGCAGTTCGCGGCGATCACCCGCTCACCGCTGACGGGCACGTTCCTCGACTCCTACAGCGGCGGCGACTTCGCCGCCGACCTCGTCGGTGCGCTCGACGGCGCGCTCGGCGTCGCGATCACCGGACAGGCCGACGAGCCAACCGTGCTCGAACTCGACGACGGCGAGGCGACGCTCTCGCCGGCACCCGATCTCTGGGGCCGCGACGTCGTCGAGACCTGCGACGCCTTCGAAAGCTCGGTCGCCTGCGTCGGCCCCGCGGGCGAGAACCGCGTGCGCTACGCGACGATCGCCTCCGACGGCGGCGATCACCACGCCGGTCGCGGCGGCGCGGGCGCGGTGATGGGGGCAAAGGGGCTGAAAGCCGTCGTCGCGAGTGGCGCTCCGCTCGATCTCGACCCCGAGACCGCGGCGCTCCGCGAGGAGTACGAACGCCGCTACCGCGAGACCGACGTCGGGCGCTGGCACGCCGCGAGCGCGACGCTGGAAACTGTCGACTTCGCCGACGAGGTAGGCGTCCTCTCCACGCGCGGGTGGCAGGAGGGCTCGTTCGACGGCGCGGACGCCATCGGCATCGACGCCGTCCGCGACGCGGCCGTCGACCGCGAGCGCGAGGGTGACGTGCCCGGCGGCTTCCGCGTCGAGACCGAGACCGGCGAGTCGGTACCGCGCGGCGCGACCCAGATGTCGCTCGGTGCGGGCCTCGGAATCGACGACTTCGACGCCGTCGCGACGCTGGGACAGGTCTGCGACCGACTCGGCCTCGACGTCATCAGCGCCGGCAACGCGGTCGCGTGGGCGATTCGTGCCGCGGATGCGGGGGTCGTCGACCTCGACCCGCTGCTCGACGGCACGCCCACCTTCGGCGACGACGACGCGGCACGAGATCTCATCGAGGGGATCGCTGCACGAGAATCGGGCGTCGCCGACGCACTCGCCGACGGCGTCGAGGCGGCCGCCGAATCGCTCGGCGGTGCGGACCTCGTCCCGACGATCAAGTCGATGGAGGTCCCTGCCTACGACCCGCGCGGCTCCCCGTCGATGGCGCTGGCGTACGCGACGAGTGACCGCGGGGCCTGTCACCGCCGCTCGCTTCCGGCCGAGACCGAAGTGTTTCAGGGCGATTCGTGGGACGACGCCGACCGCGTCCGGCTGGTGATCCGCGAGCAGACGATCACCTCGGTCCTCTGGAGTCTCGTCGCCGACGACTTCGCCGGTGCCGTCCTCGAAGACGACCTCGGGGCCGAGTGGCTCTCGACGGTGGACACACCAGCGCCGACTGACCCTGCGGAACTACTCCGCGTGGGCGAACGCACATGGACGCTCACGCGCCTGTTCAACGTCCGGGAAGGCTTCGACGCGGCGGACGAGACGCTCCCGTCGGCCTTCGAGCGTCCGCTCGCCGGCGGTCCCGCGGACGGACGCGCCATCGACACGACGTGGTTCGACCGACTGCGACGCCGCTACTACGCCGCCCGCGACTGGAGCGCAGCGGGGGTTCCGACCCGGGCGCTCCTGGACAGACTTGGTCTCCTCGACGTCGTCGACGACGACACGCCCGTGGCTCGCGAGTCGCTGGCGCGTTGTGACGACTGAGGTCGGATCCGTCCGGAAAAATTGAACTGTGAGCCGCGACTGCGCGCTGTGATCAGTCGTCGGCCGGTGCGTCGCTGCCCTCGGATGGCTCGACGCCGACTTCGATCTCGGCGGCGGCGGCCTTGTACTCCGGAATCTTCGCGCGCTCGTCGAGCACGTCGTTCGTGAGACGGTTGGCGGAGGCGGCCGCGAAGTGCGGCGTCGTCCAGATGACCCCCTCTTTGATGTCTTCTGTGACGTGGGCCTCGACGGTGATCTCACCGCGGCGGGATTTGACGGTGACCTTCTCGCCGTCTTCGATTCCGTAGCGCTCGGCGTCGTTCGGGTGCACGTCGACGAAGTTCTCCGGGTACTGGTTGTTGAGACGCGGCGAGCGCCGGCTCATCGTCCCGGTGTTGTAGTGCTCTTCGAGCCGCGCGGTCGTCAGGATGAGCGGGTACTCGTCGTCGGGCGTCTCCTTCGGTGGCTGGTGGGTGACGCCTTCGATCTGGCCGAGGCCGCTCTCGGTGTCGAAGCTGTCCTCGTAGAGGAACGGGTCGCCCTCGTCGCCGGGTTCGTAGCAGGGCCAGTGGACGCCGTCCTCCCCGAGGCGGTCGTAGGTCATCCCGTGGTAGATCGGACAGACCTCCCGGAGTTCCTCGAACACTTCCTCGGGGGTGTCGAAGTCGAAGCCCTCACCGAACAGGCGGGTCCCGACCTCACAGAGGATGTCGAGGTCGTGCTTGGTGTTCTCGTGGACCTTCTGGACCGGTCGCATCCGCTGGACGCGGCGGTCGGTGTTGGTGACGGTGCCGCCTCGTTCGGCCCACGTCGTCGCCGGGAGGACGACGTCGGCGAACTCGGCGGTTTCGGTCATAAAGATGTCCTGCACCATCAGGAAGTCGACTTCCTCTAAGCGCTCGGCGACGCGGTTGGCGTCGGGTTCGGACATCACGGGGTTCTCGCCCATCACGTACATCCCGTGGATTTTCTCGCCGATGTTGTGGGTGATCTCGACGTTCGTCAGTCCCGGTTCGTCGGGAACCTCGAATCCCCAGACGTCTTCGACGCTCTCGCGCGCCTCGTCGTCGTCGACGAGTTGGTAGCCCGGCAGGACGTTCGGCATCGCGCCGACGTCGCTCGTCCCCTGGACGTTGTTCTGCCCGCGTAGCGGGTTGACGCCGGTGCCGGGGCGACCGAGATTGCCGGTGACGAGCGCGAGATTGATCTCGTTTTGGACGTTGTCGACGCCGCAGGTGTGCTGACTCATCCCCATTCCGGTGAAGATGGCGGCGTTGTCGGCGTTCGCGTACTTCTCGGCGGCGAGCTCGATGTCTTCGAGCGGGACGCCGCACTCCTCGGCGGCGGCTTCCTTGTCGAAGTCTTCCAGCGTCTCGCGCAGATCCTCGATGCCCTCGGTGCGCTCTGCGATGAACTCCTCGTCCACCCAGTCGTTTTCGAGGACCGTTTTGAGGACGATGTTGAGAAGCGGGATGTCGGTGCCCGGTTCGAGCTGGAGGTGCTGGTGGCGGTCGGTGTCCTCGATCTCGAAGGAGCGGGTCGTCTTGTTGGCGTGGGGGTCGACCTGGATGACGGTCGCGCCGTCGAGCACCGCCTGGCGGAAGTAGTTGCTGTTCGCGATGGGGTGCTGTTCGGCGGGGTTCGCGCCCTGGATCCACAGCACGTCGGCCTCGTTCATGAGGTCCTCCATACTGTTTGTCATCGCGCCCGCGCCGAGACTCGTCCGCAGCGCCCAGACGGTCGAGGCGTGACACATCCGGGTGCAGTTGTCGACGTTGTTGGTGCCGTAGCGGCGCGCGAGTTTCTGGAGGAGGTAGTTCTCCTCGTTCATCGTCTTCGAGGAGCCGAAAAAGCCCATCGCGTCGGGGCCGTGCTCCTCGCGGATGGACTCCATCTCCGAGACGATGCGCTCGTAGGCCTCGTCCCACGACGCCTCGCGGAACTCGCCGTCTTCTTTGATCAACGGCTCTGTGAGTCGGTCCTCGTGGTCGACGACCTGCGTCGCTGCACCGCCTTTGATGCAGACGCGGCCGTCGTTGACGGGGGCGTCGCCCCACGGCATAAATCGCATATCGCTCGGCTCCTCACCTGGCTGTACCTGGATGCCGCACCCGACGCCACAGTACGGACAGATCGTCTTCACCGGATCTTGATCTTCACTTGACATTATTGAGCTCCTCCCGCTGATGGATCATCTCGTTCGTATTCCTTCCTTGCCACAAGTATGAATCTTTCTCACATACAGTACACCGGTTTATCCGGACGATCGACTCCAGCGGTGGGCTTCCGGCCTAGCGGCCTATCCGGAGATATCTCCGACGATTCGACCTGCTGTAACGACAGATCCTCCCATCGATCGTTGTCTCTTTATAGATATATCGATAAAGTGTTACTTCTAACACGAGCTGATACCGATCGAGACAACTCATAAACGTGTTGTGTTCTGGCCGATCCTGTTCGGTTCTGCGCCGGAGGAAAACGTTGAGGCGACTGGCGGGGTTACCGCGTGTATGGAACTCACTGCAGCGGTCGTCGACGAGAAACGCCGCGCGTATCCCGAGGTGCAAGCCCTCTCAACCGTCGAGGAGGAACACGTCGATCTGCTTCCGGAGACGTTCGCGAGCGGCGATTACGGCTGGCGCGACGCCGAGTGGGTCGTGCAGTGGTACGGCCGCCGGTTTTTGGGAGAGATTCCCAACGCGGACCGCCGCGCGATCGAAGACGCGTACGACGAGAACGACTACGAGGACGTTCACGCGGCTATCTCGGCTGCTGTCGAGGCTGATACCACAACCGAGATGGTGTCGTCGCTGACTGACCTGGCCGGCGTCGACGTCCCGATCGCATCGGCGTTCTGCCAGTTCATCGACCCCGAGCACTACGTCGTCGTCGACTCGCGGCAGTGGACGACGCTCCGTGACCTCGGGGAGCTCGACGAACCGTACCCCGATCCAGTCACGACCGACGCGTACGAACGCTATCTCGATACCTACCGGGCCGTCGCCGAGGGCTGTGATTGTACCCTGTGGGATCTCTATCGGGCACTCTGGGTCATCGCTGCCGAAAAGTAAAGACACAGAATAGGTGGGTCGGCGTCGCGACCGACTCCACGAAGCGGCCGCGACCCTCCGTCTTAGAACAGGCCGCTGATGTTGCCGTCTTCGTCGATGTCCATTCCGGCAGCCGCGGGTTCAGCCGGGAGCCCGGGCATGTCCAGCACGTCGCCCGTGAGCGCGACGATGAACCCTGCGCCGGCCGAGGGGTAGAGTTCGCGGACTTCGAGTTCCCAGCCCTCGGGCGCGCCCTTCTTGCTCGGATCGTCGCTCAGCGAGTGGAACGTCTTCGAGAGACAGACCGGCGCGTCGTCGAAGCCGAGTTCCTCCATCCGCTCGATGTCGTCTTCGGCGCTGCCGGTGTAGTTGACGCCCTCGGCGCCATAGACCTCGGTCGCGACTGTCTCGATCTTCTCTTTGATCGGCGCGTCGTCGGGGTAGAGGTGATCGAAGTCGTCCTCGTCGCCCGCCTCGACCGCGTCGACGACGTGCTCTGCGAGGTCGACGCCGCCTTCGCTACCCTCGGCGAAGACGTTCGATTCGGCGATTTCGACGCCGAGGTCCTCGCGGCAGTGTTCGACGACTGCCTCGATCTCTTCGTCGGTGTCGTCGGGGAAGCGGTTGAGCGCGACGACGACCGGGACACCGAACTTCTGGAGGTTCTCGACGTGCTTGTCGAGGTTCGCGAATCCGGCTTCGAGTTCGTCGACGCCGGCCTCCTTGACGGCGTCTAAGTCTGCGGGCCACATTCCCATTCCGTGGTACTTCAGCGCGCGGACCGTCGAGACGAGAACGACCGCGTTCGGCGTCATATCGCCGAGTCGGCAGACGATGTTCATGAACTTCTCCGCGCCGAGGTCCGATCCGAATCCGGCCTCCGTGACGAGGTAATCGCCCATCCCGAAGGCGGCCTTGTCGGCGATCAGGGAGTTCGTCCCGTGAGCGATGTTCGCGAACGGGCCGCCGTGGACGAAGGCGGGCGTGCCCTCGATGGTCTGGACGAGGTTCGGCTTGATCGCGTCCTTCAGGAGCATCGTGGCCGGGCCGGTCGCGTCGATGTCGTCGACGGTGATCGGCTCGCCGTCCTCGCCGTAGCCAACGATGATGCGCGCGACGCGCTCTTTGAGGTCGCCGAGATCCTCTGCGAGACAGAGCACGGCCATCAGCTCCGAGGCAGCCGTGAGGAGGAAGCGTTCCTCGCGCGGCGTGCCGCCGGTCTTCCCGCCGAGGCCGACGACGATGTCGCGAAGCGCGCGGTCGTTCATATCCAGCGCGCGCGGCCACGACACGTCGTTGATGTCGACGTCGAACTCGTCGCTCTGGGAGATCTTCGCGTCGAGCATCGCCGAGATGAGGTTGTGCGCGGACGTGAGCGCGTGCAGGTCGCCGGTGAAGTGGAGGTTGATATCCTCCATCGGAAGCACCTGCGAATAACCGCCGCCGGCCGCGCCGCCCTTGACGCCGAAGACCGGCCCCAGCGACGGTTCTCGAATCGCGATCATCGCGTCCTCGCCGACGTGATTGAGCGTCTGTCCGAGTCCGACCGTCGTGACGGTCTTGCCCTCGCCCATCGGCGTGGGCGTCATCCCGGTTACCAGTACGAGGTTTCCTTCTTTTTCGGATGCGTTGTCACGGAGTCGATTGACGGTGTCGTGCGTCAGTTTCGCTTTATAGTCACCGTGCGCCTCGAAGTCGTCGGCGTCGATGCCCCAGGGGTCGAGGACGTCCTCGATCGGTTCCATCTCCGCTGACTGTGCGATCTCGTAGTCTGTCGGGAAGCCTTCGCTGTCGTCTGACGACGTCATATCTCCGGATGACCCTCGGAGGCCACGTAAGGGTATCGGAGAACATATACGGCACGTATCATTTCGTGTTTCGTTTGCGCGCCACATCCACCCGAACCTATCCGAATTTTTCGGACTCCTTCGAAAAAATTCGACAACCTACGATTATTGTCGTGGATTGACGTGCCTACACGTGTAATGCTATTTTACAGGGTACACTACGGTTTATCACGTACGATAGTGAAGTGAATACAGTCCCTCATCAGCGCATTCTGATCCGATATGATCGTATGCGTGATCTCCGACCCTATATTTGTACGATTATTGACTGTTCTTGTTCCGGTCGCTCTGCGATAGGTTAATCAGGTGACCGCCGCCGAATACGTGGTATGAAGTATCACGAGGCGGCCGACTATCTCACTTCGTTTCAGCGGCGCCGGCCCAAACTCGGGATCGAGACGACGGCGCGGATGCTCTCGCACTTCGGCGATCCGCACCTCGACGTCGACTGCGTGCAGATCGCCGGCTCGAACGGGAAGGGCAGCACGGCGCGGATGCTCGAAAGCGTCCTCCGTCGCGCGGGCGTGAGCGTCGGTCTGTTCACCTCACCGGGGCTGAACGACTTCCGCGAGCAGGTACGCGTCGACGGGCGCAAGGTCCCCAAAGCGAAGATCGCCGAGTACGCGGCGGAACTCGGCCCCTGCGTCGACCGCCTCCGCGAGGACGACGACGAGCCCACCCACTTCGAGGTTCTCACGGCGGTGGCGCTCCGACACTTCAGCGAGATGGACGTCGACGTGGCGGTGTTAGAAGTCGGCATCGGCGGCCGGTACGACGCGACGAGCGCCGTCGACCCGGTGGCCAGTGCCGTCACGAGCGTGAGCTTAGAGCACACGGAACTACTGGGCGATACCATCGAAGAGATCGCACGCGACAAAGCACAGGTCGCGCCCCGCGATACACCTCTCGTCACCGGTGCCGACTGCGCGGCCCTGGATGCGATCCGCGAGGTGACAGACGCCATCTCTGTCGGCTCCGCGGAGACGGATCCGGACGTCGTCGCGGCCGAAATCGGGATGCACTCCCACGTCGAAAGCGACATTTCGATCACGGGCCCGGACTGGTCGGTCGAAACGCAGAGTCCACTGTTAGGCGCCCATCAGGCTACCAACGCGGGCGTCGCGGCCACGCTCGCGCGACAGATCGCCGACGTCGACGCCACCACGATCGCGGAGGGTCTCCGGTCGGTGCTGTGGCCGGGCCGATTCGAGATTATGTCTACCGACCCGATGACCGTCCTCGACGGTTCGCACAACCCCGGTGCGGCCGAGACCATCGCCGACCTCGTCGAGCGCTACGACTACGACGACCTCCATCTCGTCTTCGCTGCGATGTCCGACAAGGACTACGACGAGATGGTCGCGTCGCTGCCGCCCGTCGCGACGGCGTACGCGACCCGGCCGGACCTGGACCGCGCCGAAGATCCGGACGCCCTCGCTGACACACTCGCAGAGTACGCCGCGGAGGTGGACGTCGTCCCGTCAGTCCCCGAGGCCACGGAGCGAGCGATCGAGTCAGCCGACGAGGACGACTTCGTCCTCGTCACCGGATCGCTGTACGCGGTCGCGGAGGCCCGCGACCGCTGGACCCGACGGCTCGTTCCAGTCTCTCGGACGCGGCAATCGCACGTCGAGAACGCCTTCGTCGGTGCCACCTTCGACGCCGATGTCTCGGGTGCGACGGCCGACGAACCACAGCCGGTAGACGCCGCTCCAGACACCCTCGAAGGGATCGATCGACGGGTCTTCCGGACCTACCTTCGCAAAGAGCAGGCCGAACGCGTGGCCGACCACCTCTCGGACATCGGCGGGCAGTGCTACCGCTCGACGGCTGGCAGCCCGGAGAAGTTGGTTGCGACGGTGCTCGCCGGGACGACCGCACAGTTCCGGGACCTCGCACGGACGCTGTCGGCGGACGGCCTCGGACTCCGCCGCCTCGCGACGCAACTCGAAGACCGCCTCGATCCCGTCGAACCGCCTCGTGAGGCGGGTCTGGAGCCGCTCGCTACCGACGGAACGGCGGTGATGGGCATCCTCAACGTCACGCCCGACAGCTTCCACGACGGCGGCGAGTACGAGGCCCTCGATGCGGCCGTCGACCGAGCCGAAGCGATGATCGAAGACGGCGTCGACATCATCGACGTCGGCGGCGAGAGCACCCGCCCAGGTGCCGAACCCGTGCCTGTCGACGAGGAGATCGACCGCGTCGTGCCGGTGATCGAGGAGATCGCCGACCTCGGCGTCCCGATTTCGATCGACACCCGGAAAGCGGCCGTGGCCGACGCGGCGCTCGACGCCGGCGCGGACATCGTCAACGACGTCTCGCAGCTCGCCGACCCCGAGATGCCCTTCGTCGTCGCCGCACACGACGCCTCGCTCGTCTTGATGCACAGCCTCACCGTGCCGGTCGACCCGGACCGCACGACCACCTACGACGACGTCGTCGAAGACGTTCTCGACGAACTCTCCGAGCAGCTCATTCGGGCTCAGCGCGCTGGCATCGACGGCGACAAAATCGTCATCGACCCCGGATGTGGCTTCGGGAAGTCGCCCGCGGAGTCGTTCGAGCTGATCGACCGGACTGCCGAGTTCGAGGCCCTCGACTGTCCCGTTCTGATCGGGCACTCCCGAAAGTCGATGTTCGAGGCGGTCGATTACGCCGACGACGATCGCCTCGCGCCGACGCTCGGTGGGACGGCGATCGCCGCCGACCGCGGCGCAGCGGTCGTCCGCGTTCACGATGTCGCCGAGAACGTCGCGGTTGCGCGTGCGGCAGAAGGCCGCGTCGAGACCGACTCCGATACCTGACTCCTCTCCTCTCCTCTCCTCTCCTCTCCTCTCCTCTCCTCTCCTCT